>NZ_AAWL01000001.1:140000-349669 GCF_000169155.1 Thermosinus carboxydivorans Nor1 | reverse complement strand
CGGGCTTGCATCATATCGCCTTGAGCGGGAGCGGTAGGCTGGCCGGTGCTGGGACCTACGCGTTGGACGTTGGCGATGACGAGCGGTACTTCGGCAATTGCGGCATAGCCGATAAGTTCCTGTTTGAGCGAGAAGCCAGGGCCGCTGGTGGCGGTGAGCACCTTTTTGCCGGTGAGGGAAGCGCCGATGATGGCGCCCATGCTGGCGATTTCGTCTTCCATCTGGATGAACTTGCCGCCGACCTCGGGGAGGCGTTTGGCCATAACTTCGGCGATTTCGGTCGAAGGGGTAATGGGGTAGCCGGCAAAGAACTTGACGCCGGCGGCAATGGCGCCTTCGGCGCAGGCTTGGTTGCCTTGCAGGAGAAGGACTTTACCCACTTATATCACTCCTTTACTTTTCTACAAAGATTGCATAATCAGGGCAACGCATTTCACATTGCTTACACTTAATGCATTTGGATTCATCGACAACTTTGATTTTGCCAACTTCGTCTAAGGAAAGCACTTGTTTGGGGCAGAAGGCCACACAAATGCCGCAACCTTTGCAACGCTTTACTAAGGTCTTTAAAGCCATTTCCTTCACCTCCGCATAACCATTTCCGTTAAAATAATAGCGATATTTGTCCGAAAAGGCTAATCATTTTTCCCGAACGGTAAAAATAGCACACTGAACTGTCGCTACCGACGCCTCAGATGTTTGAGGTTATTACAAAAAAATATTAGCAGCGCATTTGCGCTGCTAATATTGAAAAGAATTGGCGGTGGTTGCCGCGCCTATTTTTTTTGGATTAATTGCATTCCCAGTTCAAGGGCGCGTTTGTTGACTTCTTCAGTGCCGGGGGGAACGCGGTTAAGAACCGCCTGGGTAATCGACTCGACACTAACGACATTGGTGGCCGCCACGATGGCGCCGAGGGCAATAATGTTGGCAAAGAGGCTTTTGCCCAGTTCAGCGTTGGACGTTTCGGTGATGGGCAGCCGGTAGACGTTTTTAACGTGTTCAGGGATTTCTTTGACGAAGGTAGTGTCTACCATCAGGATGCCATCCGCCGGCAGGTCGGCGCAGTATTTGTTGGTGGCTTCCTGCGTCATGGCCAGCACCAGATTAGGCTTGGTGACTTTGGGGTAATGGATGGGCCGGTCGGCGATGATGACCTCGGATTTGCTGGCGCCGCCGCGGGCCTCGGGACCGTAGGACTGGGACTGGATGGCCAATTTACCGTCCAGTAGTGCCGCTTCGGCGAGAATGATACCGGCGAGAATAAGACCCTGTCCGCCAGAGCCTGAAAGCCGCATTTCAACCATATTACCGGGCTCCTTTCTGCGCTTTGGCGAGGATTAAATCATATTGCTTGGTGTATTCCGGCGCTTCGCTCTTGTGCAGGACGCCGATAAGGAATTTATCGGCAAGCTGTTCGGGGGCGAGCTTTTTCGCCGCTTCGACGGTAACGGCGTGGTCGCGCTGCCATGCGAGCATCTTAGGCGCATCGCCCATCTTGTTTTGCCGGCCATAGGAAATGGGGCACTGGGTGATGGCTTCGACCAGGGCGAAGCCGTCATGGCTGATGGCTTGGGCGATGAGGTCGACAAGCATTTGGGTGTGATAGGCCGTACCGCGGGCGACAAAGGTGGCGCCGGCCGCCTTGGCCAGTTCCGCGATATCAAAGGTGCGTTCGACCGTTCCGTAAGGCGCCGTTGTCGCCTTGTTATTGGTCGGCGTAAGCGGCGAATATTGGCCGCCGGTCATACCATAAATGTTGTTGTTGTAAAGGATCACTGTCAGGTTGATATTGCGGCGGGCCGCATGGATGAAGTGGTTGCCGCCGATTGCGGTGCCGTCGCCGTCGCCGGTAACGACAATGACATTAAGGTCCGGCTCAGCCAGCTTGATCCCGGTAGCGACCGGCAGGGCACGGCCGTGAGCGGAGTGAACGGTATCGAAGTTAAGGTAGCCCGAAGCACGGGACGAGCAGCCGATACCGGAAACAATGACGGTTTTATTTTGGTCCAGCCCCAATTTGTCGATAGCCTTGACGATGGCGCCGGTAACAATGCCGTTGCCGCAGCCCGGGCACCAGATATGAGGCAGACGGGGGCGGTAATATTTTTCGATGATTTTTTCCATCACGATGCCTCCCTGTTATAATTTCGCGATAAAATCGAGCAGTTCCTGCGGCGAAATGGGCTCGGAGTCGTACTTGGCCAGCCCGTGGACGGCCGTTTTGCCTTCGACGGCCTTCTTGACTTCGCCGACAATTTGACCATAGTTGAGTTCGGGCACGACAATAGCCCGCACTTTTGCGGCCAGGCTGACAATTACTTTTTCCGGGAACGGCCAGATGGTGATAAGGCGCAACATGCCGACCTTCATGCCTTGCTCGCGCATACTTTCAATCGCCGCATACGCAGTGCGGGCGGTACCGCCGTAAGCGATAATGGCGATGTCGGCATCGTCGAGCATATATTCTTCATACAGGATGATGTCATCCAAGTTATTTTCGATTTTGTCATGGAGCCGCTTGATGAGTTTTTTCGTGGCGGCGGCTGAACCGTTGGGGAAGCCGGTTTCGTCGTGAACCAGGCCGGTCACATGCCAGCGGTAGCCCGTGCCGAAGTCGGCCATTGGCGGGACGAGGTCCTCATCGGGCTGATAGGGTTTGTATTCGGCCGGCGGCACCAATGGCTTTTTGCGGACCGGCGGGGTGATAGTGGAATAATCAGGCAGTTCGATGCGTTCACGCATATGGCCGACAATTTCATCAAGCAGCATAATGACCGGGGTGCGGTATTTTTCCGACAGCTCGTAGGCCTTGATGGTCAGTGTGAAACACTCCGGTACACTGGCTGGGGTAAGGGCGATGATCGGATGGTCGCCATGAGTACCCCACCGGGCTTGCATCATATCGCCTTGAGCGGGAGCGGTAGGCTGGCCGGTGCTGGGACCTACGCGTTGGACGTTGGCGATGACGAGCGGTACTTCGGCAATTGCGGCATAGCCGATAAGTTCCTGTTTGAGCGAGAAGCCAGGGCCGCTGGTGGCGGTGAGCACCTTTTTGCCGGTGAGGGAAGCGCCGATGATGGCGCCCATGCTGGCGATTTCGTCTTCCATCTGGATGAACTTGCCGCCGACCTCGGGGAGGCGTTTGGCCATAACTTCGGCGATTTCGGTCGAAGGGGTAATGGGGTAGCCGGCAAAGAACTTGACGCCGGCGGCAATGGCGCCTTCGGCGCAGGCTTGGTTGCCTTGCAGGAGAAGGACTTTACCCACTTATATCACTCCTTTACTTTTCTACAAAGATTGCATAATCAGGGCAACGCATTTCACATTGCTTACACTTAATGCATTTGGATTCATCGACAACTTTGATTTTGCCAACTTCGTCTAAGGAAAGCACTTGTTTGGGGCAGAAAGCCACACAAATGCCGCAACCTTTGCAACGCTTTACTAAGGTCTTTAAAGCCATTTCTTTCACCTCCGTGCAATGCTTACGTTTCATAACCTTCACTATTTTAACTATAATACGACAAAATCCTTCATAAAAAATGATATAAGTATAAATATATACAAATAATGTTGCGTTTAAAGCGAGTTACAGAGTTAAGTCAGTTAAGAACAGCTATAAAAAGTCATATCCGTATAATTATGTAAAAAGGTTAGTGCTCCCAAAATAATCTAAACTAAAAATAAAAAGAGCCGTTTTCAAAATCCTCAGTTAAGAATGGAGTTGTCCATACAACATTCAACGAGAGAAGTTTTGAAATGGCTCAATACCATAATTTCAATACCATAATTATTTCAATACCATAATTATCGTAGTTTCTAAACCTTTACACGAACTTTTTTGAATTACTTGAAAGATATGCAGGAATTACTGCATCTTTGAAGGAGGTATTGAACCAAATTTTGCAAGCTCAAGCGGCGGAACAATTAACACCGAACCTTATGAGCGAACATACGAACGCCGGGGCTATCGCAATGGCGTGTATCACCACCGGCTTGGCACCCGTGTTGGCGCCATTACGCTCAAAGTACCCCGGTTTCGCGACGGTAAGTTCTCGACAGAATTATTTGTTCGTTATCAGCGTAGCGAACAAGTTTTAGTGCTGACTTTGTTAGAAATGGTTGTAAATGGTGTGTCCACCCGCAAGGTGGCGCAAATTACTGAGGAATTTTGCAGCACTGAGTTTTCCAAATCCGCTGTATTGGGATTTATGCAAACGGTTGGATCCGATTGTACAGGCTTGCAATGTACGTACTTTACAGGATCAGAAATACCTATTTGTCATTGTGGATGCTATGACAATTAAAGTTCGGGAAGAAGAGCGGGTGCGGTTTTCGCGGCGTGACATAAATGCGGTGGGTTGACACAAAGTGTTGGGGATTTTGTTTGGTGACAGCGAGTCAGAAATCAGTTGGAGCGAGTTTTTTGGCTGGCTCAAACGCTGGGGCCTCTGTGGCTACGGTGGCTAATCCATGCCATCCGCCAGCGCTTTCAAGGCGTAACCTGGCAGCGTTGCCTAACGCATTTTATGCGCAACATCATGGATGCAGCGCTCAAGTCCTTGCAGCCAGAAATTCACGCCCGTGTAAGAGCCATTCTGGATGCGCTGGATGCAAAAACCACCATGCTGTTTCTCAGCGAAACGCTTGTTGCTTATGAAACAAAAGCGTCGAAAGCGATTACCATATTCGAGAATGGCTTTGATGATGTGATTGCCGTTTTGGCTCTGCCAGAGAAGTGCCGCAAACGCTTACGCAGTACCAACGGTATTGAACGCCTCAAAGAAGAGGTCCGGCGTCGCGAACAAGTAATTCGCATCTTTCCGAACTGGTCTTCCGCACCGGTCTTCCGTTTTGCGTCTGATTGGTTTTCTGCTGATGGAAATTGACGACAAATGGGCAAGCGACAAAAATACATAGATATGGCAGACTATTGGGATTGGCGTGAATGCCAAGAGCATACAGCAGACAATAAATTTGTTAAAATCTGTTAAATGCTCTATTTCCTCTAATTGAGGATGAATTTTAAACATTTAAACATAAATTAGGACTTGCTTCATGCTTGCTTGTCAAGGTTAATTTATACAGAATACTAACGGTTTTGTTGTATTGTAGTAACTCCGTTTACAACAAAACGGGGATTTTTTCCTCTAGTAGTTGCTATTATGTTTTCAAAAGCCAATCCCAACACTGTCTGGAGAGTGTCTCGTGTGCCTGCCCCTATGTGAGGTGTTGCCAAAACGTTGTTTAATGTGAGCAGTGGGTTATCTTCTACCGGTTCTTTGGACCAAACGTCAATACCCGCTCCAAGAAGTTTGTTTTCTTTCAAAGCACGGTAAAGGGCTACTTCATCAACAATATTACCGCGTGCTACATTAATTAGGAGTGCTGTAGGCTTTAGTAATGCCAATTCTCGCTCACTTATGAGATTTTTTGTATCAGGAGTTAAAGGTAAATGAATACTGATAATATCGGATTTTTGCAGTAGTTCGTTAAGTTCATGATAGGTTACATTGAGACGTTTTTCTTCAGCAGGCTCTAGACGTCGTAGATCATAGTAGATCACGTTTGTTCCAAAAGCCTGTGATAAACGGGCGACTTCTCGTCCAATGTTACCAAATCCGATAATACCATGTGTTTTACCTTTTACTTCATAAGATGATGGGCGAAATTCCCATGACATCCAATTGCCTTTTTTTGTTTCGCGGTCTAATATGTTAATTTTTCGATATAGATTAATAATCATGCCGAGTGTAAGTTCTGCTACGCTTGTAGCATTACCGCCGGGAGTGTTAGCAACCGGAATTCCTAGTGTTTTTGCAGCAGCAAGGTCAATATTGTCAACTCCGACACCAGTTTTTTGAATCATCTTTAGTTTCGGTGCTTTCTGGATAAGTTCTTGTGTGATTTTGTATAAAGCAACCAAGAAATAATCAGCTGAATTTAAGGCTTGTTCTTTTTCCTTGTCATTTAATGTATACCAGTAAGTGACAGTAACGCCTGATGGCTTTATAGATTCAATTAGTTCTACCATGTCAGGAAAAACTTTATCAAAATAAATAACTTTGATCATTGAAATACCTCCTTGTGCTTTCATTTTTCAATTATAATCATGCTTTCATTTCAGTGTGGTTACAGCATTGCACATCTTGTTCCGGTTGGTGAAATGAGTAACCGTTTTTACCAAGGCTAAACTTTCGCGGTGATTGCCTTGGGTTTATTGGTTTTTAATGAATAAGACCGATTATTCGCCACCAACTAAAGGCAGTAAGTATCCAAAGCCCCCAGATGATTACGCCCAAAATCAGTGATGACTTAAGTTGTTCAGTTACAGTATAGTGGCCAGTACCAAACATAATGATATTACCCATAGTATTGAATGGTAGGAAGAGGGCGTAAGCCATCATGATAGCTAGTGGCAAAACGAAGCTTACTATATCAAAACCTAGTGCTTTAGCTAAACCAATATAGATAGGGATCATTACCCCCGTCATGGCGGTAGTAGTTGACCAAATGATATGGCTGAAGATACTAAAGCCAATAAGAAGAATAAGGAGCGGTATCATTGGTATATTATGCAAGCCAAGAGATGAAAGTAGTGACTTGATAAGCCACTCAAAAGCTTTAGTTTTCATCAATGCATCACTTAAGGTCAATACACCGCCGAAGTAAACAAAGAGTTCCCACGGTAATGACTTTTCAGTTTCTTTCCAATTGAGCACACCGATTTTCGGCAGGAAAATTAAGAGAGATACGAAAAAAGCAACCATAGTGGAGTTGAATTTATGAATTGCGTCGGTGGACCATAATAAAAGGGCTAAAGCAAAATAAGTAATGGCTTTTTTTTCATTGGCTGAAATTGGGCCCATGGCAGCTAGTTCTTGTTTGATGTACTCCACACCGCCGGGAAGTGCTTTGACTTCGGGTGGGAATAATTTTAGTAACAACCAAGCTGTAGCCAATAAAATAATGATATTAGTCGGTACAGCAGCCAGTGCCCAATAGCTCCAGGTAGTATAGATAGATGTGCCAGCTGCTGCTGCAATAAGGCCGATTGATACAGGATTGGGGATGGTTCCGGTTAGAAAAGCTGAGGCGGTAATATTAGATGTATATGTGGTGGCTAAGAATAGAGCTTTGCCAAAATTGCTTTTGCCTGGTTCTGCCTTATAAGCCTCTGCGATACCTTCGACGATAGGAAGCATAGCGGCTGTTCGGGCGGTGTTTGAAGGCGTCAGCGGAGCAATAATGAAATTAGCGAGCATTGAAGCGTAGATAGCGCCAGCTGGTGTTCGGCCTAAAATCTGCATCATATGTAAGGCTAGTCTTTTAGCTACTCCAGATTTTGTCATAGCAATTGAAATAACGAAGCCGGTAACCAACAACCATAATGATGAGGAAGCGAAACCGCCGACTGCGAAATCAGCATTGCGGATAAGTTCGCCTGCTTTATTGACTTTTCCATCAGGGTTACCTACCCAAAAATACAGAAGAGTAACAATTGCGAAGGTACTCACTGCAAAGTTTATACCTATGGTAATCCAAGCAACTACTGCGCCGCCGAATATGGCCAGCAGTTTATGTTGGGTGATTGTCATAGTGGCTGGGGTGGGTATTAGCCAAATGATTATTCCAACTATGACCGATAAGATAAGTCCATATTTTCGACCCCATGCTTCAAAAGTATTTGCCATTGTGCATTGATACACTCCTTTGCTTTAAATTAAAGTTTTCAGCGATGTTTTATTTTTATCTGTTTAATCTGCCAATAAGTCTGCAGGGCACCTCCTTCCTTAATAAAACCACGCAAAATTTGTCTAACAACCATACAACTTTTATCAATTTCTTTTATAACATAAATTTAACGAAAAATCACAATGGCAAAAAAATTGCAATTAAAGGATTTTCGTGAAAATATTGGCGATTATCTAGATTTTTTACGGTATTTGGCATTATTTTTAAAAAAATAGTAAATTGACAAGTTTTGGGATGAAACAGTATTATTGAGTCAACAGCTAATAATCTTGAAAAATGGAGGTGGTTTTTAATTAAAAGTTGTATGATAACCATACAACTAAAAGGAACGAATAAAGATCAAAAACAAAACAAATTAATCAAAAACAAAACAAATTAACAGAAGGAGGAAGTTTTCATGAGATTGGCAACAATTAAACTTAATGGAGCAGAGGTAGCTGCTGTAGTGACAGGGGCGGGATTGCTTCCTGTAAGTACAATTAATGAAAAGCTCAACCAAAATTGGGCAACTGAAGTGTTTACTTTAATACAAACTAATCAACTCGATGCCATGAATGAGTGGTATCGCAACGGTGGTAAGGAAAAATTGGAGAGTTTGTCCCAATATGCTATTTCCAAAAATGAAGTACGGTATGCGCCGCTTTATCGTCATCCATCTAAAATCTGGGGTATAGGGCTAAACTATGTTGATCATGCCGGAGATCTTGCTGAAAAGGCGCCTACTTTGGCTCCTGCCAGTTTTGCTAAATTTGACACCACAATTATTGGACCGGGTGAAGAAATAAAAATTCCATTGCAGTCAGAAAAGACTACTGGTGAATCGGAATTGGCCATTATTTTTGGGAAAAAATGCAAAGATGTAGAAGAAAAGGATTGGCTGAACGTAGTCGCTGGTTTTACTACCATAATTGATATGACTGCTGAAGATATTCTACGTATTAATCCTCGTTATTTGACACGCGCTAAAAATTTTGATACTTTTTTGAGTTTTGGACCGGTACTTGTAACTCCGGATGAAATTGAAGATGTCAATAAGCTAAATGTTGCCACTGTAATTAATGGTAGAATTCATGCGCGAAATGTAGTGTCAAACATGACTTTCCCACCAGCTTATTTGGTTTCCTTCCATTCTAAAGTGGCTACGATGTTGCCCGGGGATATTATTCTTACTGGTACGCCGCGGGCAGTGCAAATCAATGACGGCGATGTTATTGAGTGTCACATTGACGGATTTGAGCCATTGGCTAACCCGGTAATTGACTTAAAAGTACGTAATAGGAGGTAGGAACATGGATTTGGGTTTAACAAATAAATCAGTCTTGGTGATGGCTTCCAGCGCTGGTCTTGGTAAAGCTGCTGCTATGGAGTTTAGCAGAGAAGGCGCCAATGTAATGCTATTTAGCCCTTTCGAAGAAGAACTAAAGGCTGCTCAAGCAGAAATCAAATCCGTTACTGGTCGTGAGCCGGCCTATACTGTTGGTGATATCACGGTAGCAGAAGATATTAAAAGAGTAGTAAAAAATACAGTTGATAAATTTGGCCCGATTTATGCGCTTGTAAATAATTCTGGTGGACCTCCAGCTGGTACTTTCGATGATTTTGACGATGAAGCGTGGCAGAAAGCTTATGAACTTAACTTGCTATCATATATTCGCAGTATTCGTGAGGTATTGCCATACATGCGCAAACTAGGCAAAGGTCGGATTGTTAACTATACATCTTCGTCGGTTAAACAGGTCTTAGATAACCTGATTTTGTCCAACACTTTTCGCATGGGGGTTGTTGGTCTTACAAAAACGTTGTCGCAAGAACTAGGTAAAGACAACATACTTATTAATGTTATGGGTCCAGGGCGTATCGGAACGGCTCGTATTCAACAACTGGATAAGATTAGGGCACAGAAAGCGGGTATTTCGGTTGAGGAGGTTTATAAAAACACAATAAAAAATATCCCGCTTGGCCGTTACGGGACTCCGGACGAATATGCTCGGTTGACTGTCTTCTTGTGTTCTGAGGCTAATACCTACATTACTGGACAGACAGTGCTGGTTGATGGGGGTATGACCAAAGCTTTCTAACTTGGCATTAATATGCGAAATTTGACTATCCATAATATTGGATATCCATAAACAGAAAGAGGATGTTAATGATAATGAATAATAAAATGGTTAAAGCCGAGTGTTTGCTAGATTATTGTGCAAGTTTATTTGAAAAAGTTGGAGTACCTCGCGACGAATCATATATAAATGCTGAAAATTTAGTAGATGCGGATCTAACTGGCGTTGAATCGCATGGTGTTTCCAGAATGCCGATCTACTTAAAAAGAATCAGAATGAATGCTGTAAATCCACGTTGTACGTTGCGTACGGTGTCTGAAAGTCCGAGCACTGCCGTAATTGACGCCTGTAATAGTATGGGAGCTGTTGTAGGCGTAAAAACAATGGAATTGGCAATTGAGAAGGCTAAGAAGACTGGCATATCTTTTATTGTTGTAAAGAATTCTAATCATTATGGAACAGCAGCTTATCATGCCAAGATCGCTTTAAAACATAATATGATTGGATTTACGGCTACCAACGGAGCGGCAAGAATGGCTCCTTGGGGTGGGAAAGATCCTTTTTTTGGGACTAACCCATTTGCTGTAGCTGTACCTGCAGGGAAACACTTGCCGATTATTGCCGACATGGCAACAAGCGTGGTGGCTTTGGGTAAAATTATTCTTGCTGCTAAGAAAAATTTGCCAATTCCACTTGGATGGGCTCTTAATAAGTTTGGCGAAGAAACTACTAACCCCAAAGAAGTATTTGATGGAAAAGTAATTGGCACGCCTTTGCCTTTTGGTGGACCTAAGGGTTCGGCAATAGCTTTATTGATTGATGTGTTGACAGGGATATTGGCAGGTTCAACTTTTGGGCCACAAATAAAGGATATGTACGCCGATTTTGACCAACCAACAACAATTAGTCATTTATTCGGTGCAATAAATGTGGAAGCTTTTGTACCGGTGAGTCAATTTACTAGCAGTATAGACGAGTTAATTACAATGGTGAAGCAAGTTTCGCCGGCCAAGGGAGTTGATGAAATATTCCTTCCTGGTGAAATAGAACTTCGCAAGAAGGAAAAACGTTTGGCAGAGGGAATTCCTATTTCCGAAGCTGTACTTGAAGATTTAAGAAAAGAAGGCGAATTGTGCAGGGTTGAATGTAATCTATAATGAGTGTGAGCTTGTTAATTGACTGAAAACGTACTATTAAAACCGTGGATTTCTCACATGCGTTATGTCAAAGAGACAGTGTATTCAAACTGTTTAATAGTAATTAGCGGTGTGAATCATTTTATGTCAGATTCATACCGCTATCCTTTTATTTGATAAAGTGGTTTGACCATGATAAACAATAAACACCTAAAATACAAGGAATTGCAAGCAGTTAAGTATTTTGTTATTAATTTTGGAACATTTTTGGGGTTAATTATGGTATTACGATGTTGTAGATGGTAGCTTTCGGCGGTCATATTAAAATCTCATTTTATGTACCAGCCGATCTAATTTGACCGTTGTAATGACTACATCACCAAGAAAGCCAGCCCATTTATAATATACCGTTAGTGTAAAATTGTTGTAAGATTTTGATGATGCGAAAAAGAAGAAGACATCACCGTCCATCCCGGGACGAGTAACCAAAAATGATTACTCAGAGGTGATGTCTTCATGGAATATAGTTTGCCCTGTCAGTTACTTAATCCTTTCTGTCGTTGAAATTGCTTTAAGTAATTTATCTGGTAAAATGGACTTTCAAAGTTTTGAACATCTGCTACACGATACGCTCAAAGAAGTTGGCCGTGAAATTATAAGGCAGGTTTTAGAAGAACTAGATCGACAATTAAGCAAGACAAAACAAAGCGGCCATGGTGAGTAGTTTGTCGAAATGCGACATTAAGGAAGTCGTAACCTGTTTTTGTATGAAAGGACCTACTACAAGCATAAAGAAATCGGGCAATACACTTATTTGGTTGATGAACAAGCAGGCTATATATCCCATATGCGCAAGGCAACACTGGTTGAACATGCAGCAGACATGGCTTACTGAAAAAGCGCTGAATCGGTAGGTGCAGAGTGCGGCGGTGTTGCGTTAAGCGGATAGACAGTTTTACGGGCAGTTCGCGAATTCGAGCTGCCTAGGTTGCTCGCGCAAGGCCGTAAAGTAATTCAAACGCTCTATATTGAAGTCGACGAAGATCACGTGGTCTGTCAACGTGGACGGGTTATAGAAGCCCGTTTGGTGTAAATCCACGAGGGCTGGGAAAAAAAGGATGGCGGGCGTGTGTTAAAAAGTGTGATTTATCTAAGCAACGTAGATAAAGATGCTGATGAGTTTTGGAAAAGTGTCTGGAACAAAGTGAATAACCGGTATGACCTTTCGACCTTGACCGTACCCACGAGCAAGGCAACAGGATGTGTGTCATCTTAAAAAATCCTACAATGTCTTGGCACTATCCCTTATGGAGTATCAAAATTTATCACGGATTAAGATTTGAATTATAGTACTCAACAAGAACCTCTTCAAGGATACGGTGGGCACGATCAAGATGGATTTCCATGGCCCTGTGTGCTGCATGGCACTTTCGCTGTTCAATAGCTTTAACTATTTTTTCGTGCTCTGTCAGAATAAGTTTGTAGCCGGCAGGCTTAGATTTGTGATACTTGCCATTTTTAACCACTTCAGCATATAATTCGTACAAATAACTGATAATAGAAATAATTGTATTATTTTTTGCCGCCTTAGCAACAGCATAATGAAAAGCAAAATCCGAAATGGTAGTATCAGCGCCTTGAGCTACTGCTTCTACCATATTTCGATAAGCAGCCTTGATTTCAATTATATCTTCTGGCGTAGCCCTCAAAGCTGCCAACATTGCTACCTCGCACTCCAGTATCTTGCGTACTTCCATTAACTCCAGAATAGCCACATTTTTTCCACCTAACAAAGAAGTTAACGGTTCAATCGGACCTGCGGCGCTATGTAGGCGTCTAACATAAGTACCGCCGCCTTGTTTTGTGATTATCCATCCTTCGGCTTCTAGACCAGCCAGCGCTTCACGCACCGTGGTTCGGCTTACCCCAAATATTTCAGCTAAACGTTTTTCTCCTGGTAATTTATCCCCATAGCCAAACTGACCGTTTTTAATCATGTCTTTCAAACGTTGAAAAATTTCTTCCGACAGTTTTACTCGTTCAATTTTTCCAAGCATATCATCTCTCCTAACTACGGTATTCCCTATTAAAAATGTATTGTTTCATAGGCCATTAATTATAAAATTGAATGCAACATATGCAAAAACATTGCAGAGCACTTAAACAATCGAAAAATCGGCAAGTTTTCGGACATTGGGAAATTAATACCGTAGTTGGCAAACGCTCCAACAATTAGACTTTTTTGACATTGACCGAACATATACTTGCCATTCAATTTACTATCTCTGTGAGCCAAAAATCAAATAAACCCCTTGATTTTGGAGTCTTGTCGTAAAAAGCTTATTAATTCGCTGACACACTACATTTTTCGCGCTTTCGCACCAATGATTATAGCCTATGCTTGCCAGATGTCAAGGCACGCTCCACTCTGCAGAAGGCAGTCCTTGATATTCTGGATGCGCACATGCTTTTAGTTGAACCAGCGAAAGCGCCGCATCAAACCATGACCGTAAACAGGTTTTGCCTTGATGCTACCATCCAGCAGTTAAAGCGGGCCGGTGACATATCACGCAGACTGCAATGCAGTCGTCGATTAGTGTAAAAATCAAGATACTAGTTTAATTGCTTCTTGATAGCTTTCAAGTTCATGCCGCGACAGGCATTCATCTTCGAGTATGTGGTGTAAGACTTCAATGTGGGCATTTAGATTGGGCGTCTTGGGTGGTATGCGTTCATGTTCAATGTTTAAGTAGCACATGCTTCTTAAAGGCATAGCAGTAAATTGTTACCCATTGGCAGACCGGGTAACTGGACGTACATCTGCTTGCAGTAGTTTACGTTTACATAGTGCTCTTTTGAGCAGGTTGGCTGCATGTTTACCTTTACTAGTCAGGCCAATATAGTAGTCTATGATAATCTGTGATTTTGGTGATAGTCCGATTACGGGCTAGACGGCGTATATGGCGGATACGGATATGGTTGCGGCGCTGCGGTCTTAATATGTCCAGTTCTTTGCAAAGCGGGTATACCTCTTTCTTGTTGATAATTAACTCGCGTTCCAGGGACAGACACTTTGCAAGTTTACGGTATCCATAGATGCTTTCTTTGCCGGCAATTAGTTCAAACAGCCTGCTCGTCACATACCTGCTTACCCGCTTCAATGTATGAATATCCAGGGATTGGCTGGCCGCCGCGTAGTGCTGATGTTGTTTGTGATTTAGTTTCAGCTTCAATCACTATTTCTTTAAATTCTTTAGTGTACCGTTCTTATCGCAGGTCTCGTCTCTCCTCTCGTGATTTCATTTTTAACCTATTTTGAGACGAGACTCCAATTAGATTAGGGGGCTAAATAGTGATTTGCTACCATTATTCTAACCAAGGCCATTTGTCTGATAATCTATGGGGCCAATATAAATAACCTGAATCCGTGACAAATTAAGCCTAACATAAGGAAACAACCGGGGGGAATATTTAATTCATACAAGGGATGGCGGATGCATATGTCACTTTCTCAAGTGTCCACCGCCAGGGTGATTCTGAATGAAGATACACTTTATTCGTATAAAAGAGATACTCACTCATTACGCCGGTCTGGCCGAGGGAGGTCATTTGTTTGGGCAGACCAAACTTAAATTACGGCTAAACTAGACACGGGTGGAAAAGAATCCTCATTCGAAGATTTCTTACGGCGACCTAGGGGCGATTAACGGAAAAATTAACCAAAACGGGACGAATTTTACAGATTAGGCCAGACGTTAGTGTAAAATTACTGTAGGATTTTGCTATTGGAAAATAGAAGAAGACATCACCATCCTTGGTGGGATGAGTTTACCCAGAAATGGACCAGCAGATTCGACAAGATAAAACGCTACGTTCCGGGTGGGTAGTCTGCCGAAAAGTCGACATTAAAGAAAAATAGTGACTTTATTTAGGCCTTTAAGATATTACTACTACCGTAAACAGACCGAACAATATGCATATCTGTAGATGAATGAGCTGGCTATACACCGCATATGCGAGTAGTTCAAAACATTAAAGTGAAACTGATTGGGCATGGAGCAGATATGTCCGATCGTAAAAGCGCATGCTTTAGAGCTAGCTTATGCTTAAAATTATGTTAACTCGCCTGAGGATGGATGTCATAAAAAATCCTACAATGTCTTGACACTATTCGCGACAGTCGTTTACGTTGACACGGTTTTTGCCACTTTCTATAATGATATTGTATAAGTACCAGGGGGGTTCAAAAAGTAAATGCGGGAAAGCGGCGAAGATACACGGAGCAAGCGACAACAAATCCTGGATGCGGCCTACGAAGTTTTTTCGCAAAAGGGTTATCATCGGGCGACGATTGACGAAATTATCGCCTTGGCTGATACGGGTAAGGGAACGGTGTACAATTATTTTATCAACAAGGAGCAATTGTTCTATACCTTGATTAAAGAGCGCAGCGCGCCGTTCGAGGCAGCTCTGGCGGAAGTAGTGGGCGGGGTGGAGCCGCCGCTGGTTAAAGTAGAAAGGCTCATCAAGCTCTTTCTCCGGTTTTATGTAGCCAATGCCGATTTGTGGCGCGTCATGATGCATGAGGTGCGGGGCTTTGGTAGCGAGGGCCAATCGACATTGAAGGAAGAACAGCGGGAGAAGTATCGCGCCTGGTTTCGCCATACTATCGGCATGCTGGAAAAAGTGTTGCAGGAAGGAATAGACCAGGGGGTCATCCGCGAGTGTGATGTGACCAAGGCGGCTTACGGTTTGTTCAGCGTTATTGTCATGATGGTTTTTCAAAAGTTTGTCGGCGACGATATTGATGCAACGGCCAAGACAATTGCCGATATCTTCTTATATGGCGTCGCTCGCTAGCGGAACTTTTTTTATGGTGATACGTGACTAATCAGTCAGAGGGGAGAGGAAGTTGGTGGACCAAGTTAACGGCGTTAACGGCAAAAAACACAAAATAATTATTGCTCTCCTGGTATTTTTTGTGGTAGCCGGCCTCGGTGGCGGGGCGTGGTGGTGGTATTACACCACGAAGTATGTGACTACCGATGATGCCCGGATTAGCGGGACAATCGTCAATGTGAGCGCCAAAATTTCCGGCAAGGTGGTAGAACTGCTGGTCAAAGAAGGAGACCAGGTAAAAGCCGGGCAGATAATTGCCCGTATTGACAACCGGGAGATTCTGGCGCAGAAAGCTCAGGCGGAGGCGGCACTGGCGGCGGCCAAAGCGCGCTATGAAGAGGTCGTGGCCGGGGCACGGCCGCAAGAAATTGAACAGGCCAGGGCGGCGCTGGATCAGGCACGGGCGAATCTTGACAATGCGCAGAAGAACTATGAGCGGATGGAAAAATTATATAAGGACGGGGCGATAAGCGCCGCTCAGCGCGATAACGCCGAAACGGCCTATGCGGTGGCCCGCGAGGCGTATAATGCCGCCAGCGAGAAACTTGATCTGACCATTGCCGGGGCACGGGAAGAAACCATCCGGGCGGCGGCAGCGCAGGTCAAGCAAGCAGAAGCCGCCTTGGAAGCCGCCAACGTGATGGCTGACAATACGGTGGTTGTGGCCCCAGTAAGCGGGTCAGTAGCGTTAAAGGCAGTCAATCCCGGCGAAGTTGTCGCCGCTGGCCAACCTATTGTTAGTATTGTTGACCCAAGCGACTTATGGGTAAATGCCCGGATTGAAGAAACGAAGATCGACCGAATCAAAATCGGTCAAAAGGTAGAGTATACTATCGACAGCTATCCCGGCCGGGTCTTTACCGGTACGGTATATGACATCGGGACGGCTACCAACTCGGTGTTTGCCATTATTCCTACGGAAAACGCTTCCGGCAATTTTACCAAGGTCACCCAACGCATTCCGATAAAAATAACGCTGCCGAAAGACAGCCCGTATATTTTCCGCCCCGGCGCATCAGTAATCATCAAGGTTCATACCGATTAGGGGGATGAGCAGCGTGCAGACCCCCAAGTTGGCTATAAATGACGCGAATTATAAGTGGTGGGCGTTGGGCGTAACGATTATCGGCGGTTTTATGAGCATCCTTGACACCAGTATTGTCAACATTGCCGTCCCTAAGATGATGGCCGTTTTTGCCGTGGATACCGACCAGGCGCAGTGGATTTTGACGGCCTATATGCTGACCATGGGCGTTTTGCAGCCGGCCACAGGGTATTTTTGCGATGTTTACGGGACACGCGCCATGTACCTGTTTAGCCTTGCCGTATTTACCGTCGGTTCGGCGCTGTGCGGCGCCGCCTGGTCCAATGACAGCATGATTGTCTTTCGGATTATTCAGGCCGTCGGCGGCGGGATGATTATCCCGGTCACTATGGCGATTGTTTACCATGTGTTTCCGCCGCAGGAGCGAAACATGGCCATGGGCATCTGGGGAATTTCGGCAATGGTCGCCCCGGCCGTTGGGCCGACTTTAAGCGGTTATTTAGTCGAGTACTGGGATTGGCGGTGGATTTTTACCATCAACATTCCTATAGGTATTCTCGGTTACGTTCTGGCCGTGCTGGTACTCAAGGAAACGCCCCGCATTCGGGGGCAGAAATTTGACTACGGCGGGTTTATCACCTCCGCCCTTGGGCTGTTCTGCCTGCTGCTGGCGCTCAGCGAAGGGGTGGATGAGGGCTGGACATCTGCCTACATTGTCACGCTACTATACATTGCTTTTGCCAGTCTCGCGCTGTTTGTCGCGATTGAGCTTAACCACGAAAATCCGATCCTTGATTTATCCCTGTTTAAAGACTGGAATTTTACGCTGAGCAGTATTGTTATTTTTATCGGTACCATCGGACTGTTCGGCGGGATATTCTTAGTACCCCTGTTTATGGAAAATATTCGGGGCTATACCGCGATGCAGACAGGTATTCTGATGTTTCCTTCCGCCCTTACTGCCGGGCTGATGATGCCTGTTGCCGCCAAACTGGCCGATAAGTTCGGCGCTAAGCCGGTCGTCGTTGTCGGCCTCTTTTTTCTAGCAGCCGGTACTTGGCCGCTAATGTACCTCGACCTGGACACCAGTTATGAGCATGTCATGCTGGTCATGATCCTGCGGGGAATGGGGCTGGGTCTGTTCATGATGCCTGTTACCGTTCTTGGGCTGAATACCGTCCCGCTGCCGAAGATCAGCCGCGCGTCCGCTCTTAACAATGCTATCAGGCAGGTCAGTGGGTCATTCGGTATTGCCGTACTGTCGACCGTGCTGCAAAACCGGCAAATTTTTCACTATGCCCATATTGCCGAAGGCTGGAATTTGGCAGCAGCCGCCGCCGCTAAAGTGATTACTTACGGTGAACGCTTATTCACGCAGCACGGCAGCGTAGCGAGTATTGCCAAAATCAAGGCGCTGGCCCTTGCGGCCCAGATCGCCCAGCGACAGTCGTATATTTTCGCTTTCGATGACGCCTTTTTGGTCTTGGCGGCCATTAGTTTTACCGGTATTGTCCCGGCTCTGCTGCTCAAACGGGCCCAAGGCGGGGCCAAAGGGGCAGCGGTGATAGTGGAATAGCCAGCAGCTGCTATATAAATGCTAAGCCCCAGATGGCGTGCGGCCATCTGGGGCTCATTTTTTGTGCTACCATGCAGCTACGACAGAACCTTTGAAATGCTCTTGAATAAACTTTTTGACTTCTTCAGACTGGTAAGCCTTAACTAGCTTTTGGAATGCAGGATTGTCTTTGTCCTTGGTGCGGACGGCAATGACGTTGGCGTAAGGAGAGTTGGCGTCTTCGATGGCGATGGCGTCTCTGGTCGGAACGAGGCCGGCGGTCATGGCATAGTTGGTGTTAATGGCGGCAATATCCACGTCGTCAAGGGAACGAGGAATCTGGGCGGCATCCAATTCTTTGATCTTAATATTTTTCGGGTTTTCCGCAATATCGGTAACGGCGGCTTTGAGGCCAGCGTTAGGTTTCAGCTTGATGAGACCAACTTTTTCCAGGAGCAGGAGGGCGCGGCCGCCGTTGGTCGGGTCGTTGGGGATGGCGACAACGGCGCCGGGTTTAACGTCGGCGATTGTTTTGACCTTTTTCGAGTAAATACCCATCGGGAAAATAACCGTTTTGGCGATCGAAACAATGTCATATTTGCGGTCGGCAACCATGTTGTCAAGATAGGGCTGGTGTTGGAAGCTGTTGGCATCAATGTCGCCCTGGCTCAAAGCGACATTAGGCTGCACATAGTCGTTGAATTCCACGACCTGGATTTTCAGGCCGTCTTTTTCCGCCACTTTTTTGACAACGTCCATTATTTCGGCGTGGGGGCCGGCGGTAACGCCCACTTTTATAGGCCGGTCGGACGGTGTGGCGGCTTGTTTGCCGCAGCCGGCCACGAGGCCGAGTGTAAACAGCAGCGCGAGGGCTAATGCGATTGGTTTCGTCCATTTGTGCATTATTGGTTACCTCCTTAACTAAGAATTAGAATGCCGGTACTACCGCACCTTGATATTTTTCGGTGATGAATTTGCGGACTTCCTCCGAGGTCAGCGCTTTGGTCAGTTTTTGAATTTCCGGGCGGTTTTCATCGCCTTTGCGTACAACCAGAACATTTACATAGGGAGAATCTTTCTGTTCAATAAAGAGGGCGTCTTTCGTAGGAACAAGTTTGGCTTCCAGCGCATAGTTGGTATTGATTACGGCCAAAGTTACATCATCAAGGGCCCGGGGCAGCTGCGGTGCTTCGAGTTCACGGATTTTCACGTTCTTTGGGTTAGCCGTAATGTCTTTGACAGTGGCGTTGACGCCGACACCGTCTTTAAGCCCGATCACACCGGCTTTAGCCAGTAGGGCGAGCGCGCGCCCGCCGTTGGTCGGGTCATTAGGGATGGCAACTACGGCGCCGGTTGGAACGTCATTTAAGTTTTTGATTTTTTTGGAGTAAATGCCCATGGGCTCGATGTGGACGGCCGCGGTGTAAGTGAGCTGGAGGTTGCGCTCGGCGGCAAACTTAGTGAGGTAAGGAATGTGCTGGAAAAAATTGGCGTCTAGCTCTTTTTCCGCTACGGCCAGGTTGGGACGGACGTAGTCGCTCATTTCCACGATTTGAAGGTCAATGCCTTCTTTTTCCAGAGTCGGTTTTATTACCTGCAGAATTTCAGCGTGGGGAACGGCCGTGGCGCCAACCTTCAGTACGGTTTTGCCGCTAGTAGCAGCCGGCGCCTGCGTTTTGCCGCCGCAGCCGGCGACAACAGCCAACGACAAAATGAGGGTGAGCAGTAGGGCGATACGTTTCATGAATGAACTCCTCCTTGTTAGGGCATTATTTTTTGTTCAACCGGCGGGCGAGCCAGTCGCCGCACGATTGGATAAGCTGTACCTGAGCAATTAGGATAATGACGGTTGCAAGCATGATGTCGGCCCGGAAGCGCTGATAGCCGTAGCGGATGGCGAGATCTCCCAGCCCACCGCCGCCGATAGCGCCGGCCATGGCCGAATAGCCAATCAGGCTGATTACCGTGATCGTCAGGCCGAGCACAATCGAGGGCAGTGCTTCGGGGATGAGCACTTTGGCAATAATCTGTAGCGGGGAAGCGCCCATAGCTTGGGCGGCTTCGATGACCCCGTAGTCGACTTCTTTGAGTGCCGATTCGACGATGCGGCCGACGAAGGGGATAGCGGCAATGCTCAGCGGTACAATGGCCGCATCGGTGCCGATGGATGTCCCGACAATGAGACGGGTTAGGGGAATGATGGCGACCATGAGAATAATGAACGGAGTCGAGCGGGTAGCATTAACGATTGCGCCCAAAACGCGGTTGACAACGAGGTTTTCCAAAACATGTCCCTTGTCAGTCGTTACCAGGATGACGCCGAGGGGGAGGCCAAAGAGGGCGGCGATAAAAGCCGACACACCCACCATGTAAGTTGTTTCCCACAGCGACTCAGCCAACAGCACGAGCATTTCTTGCGACATAACCAATCACCTCTATTCCTAAGTCTCGTGCCCGCAGGTAGTTGAGGGCGTTCTGGATGCCGGCCTGGTCGCCGGACAGTTCGACAATCAAGGTGCCGAAGGGAGTACGCTTGATGTGGTCGATATTGCCGTAAAGGATGCTTGTGTCGACATTAAAGCGGCGGATCATGCCGGCGATTATGGGTTCTTCGGCCGAGCGGCCAATAAAGGACAGGCGCAGAATAAGATTGGAGTCAGGGAGCGGCGTGGGCGAAAAGACGGTATCGGCAAAGAAATCGGGCAGGTCATGGTTGACAATGGTGCGGATGAATTCACGCGTCGTGGCCGTCTGGGGGCGGGTGAAGACATCGAGTACCGGGCCTTCTTCAATAATGACGCCGTTTTCGATGACGGCCACACGGTCGCAGATTTCTTTAATAACCTGCATTTCGTGAGTGATTAGCACAATGGTCAGCTGCAGTTTTTGATTGATGTCAAAGAGCAGTTTCAAGATAGATTGCGTGGTCTGTGGGTCTAAGGCGGAAGTGGCTTCGTCGCATAAGAGCACTTTCGGCCGGCTGGCTAAGGCGCGGGCAATACCGACCCGCTGTTTTTGACCGCCGCTGAGCTGGGATGGATATTGATCCCGTTTATCGGCAAGCCCCACCAGTTCAAGGAGCGGCAAAACAGCCTGAGCAATTTCCGTTTTGCTTTTGCCGGCCAACTCAAGCGGGAAGGCTACATTTTCATAGACAGTGCGGGAAGACAGCAGGTTAAAGTGCTGAAAAATCATGCCGATTTTTTTGCGCCGCTCACGCAAGTCCTTTTCGGACATCGTCGTTAGTTCTTCACCGTCGACCACTACCGAGCCGCGGGTTGGCCGCTCCAGCATATTTATACAGCGGATTAAAGTACTCTTGCCGGCGCCGCTTTTACCAATGACACCGAAAATTTCACCGCGGCGCACCTGAAGGTTTATGCCTTTAAGAGCATGGACCGCTCCGTTGGTGCCGGGATAGACCTTTTCAATGCCGGTCAGTTTAATCATTTGCTTCTCTCCTTTCCTTGGCATAAAGAAAACCTCTTCGCAGACGAAGAGGTTTTTGTTCTGTAAACAGAAACTCCCCCCCCCCTCATCTGTCAGAACTTATCCGTTCTGCAGGAATTGGCACCGTTTCGCACCCAAAGATGCGATGGTTGCCGCGGCGTCATCGGGCCAGTCCCTCAGCCAGCTCTTGATGAAAGAGTGTTTCGCTATGCCATTGTTGAATTACATGCTATCATGGATAGCAGTGGCTGTCAAGCAAAAATTTTTTAATTCACTTTTTCGTAAATTAAAGAATAAAAGACATAAAGGCAGGAAAGGAATGAGAGAGGGCGAATAGTATGCTCAAAGTGGTAATGTGTGCGCGGGAGGAGTGTGGATTATGCCCGTTAACCCTAAGCTGAAAGAACCTTTGACCGACCAGCTGTTCAAGGCGATTTTATTACTTGCCAATGAGGAGGAATGTTATCAGTTTTTTGAAGATATCTGTACCATCAGCGAAATCAAAGCTATGGCGCAGCGCCTGGAGGTGGCGCGGATGCTGAAGGCAGGTCACATCTATGATGACATTGTTGCGCGCACCGGGGCCAGCACGGCCACGATCAGCCGGGTCAAGCGCTGCTTACATTATGGCGCCGATGGCTACAAACTTATTCTTGCCCGGTTGGAAGAACAAGAGCGTTTGCGACAGGAGGATGCAGCCCATGAGCCAAAATGAGTTTGTCCCGCAAATTCCCTACGGGACACGTGATTTTTTGCCCCGTGATGCGAAAAAAAAGCGCTTGGTGGAAAGCGCCCTTGCCGGTCTTTTTACCCGGTGGGGTTATGACGAGGTAATTACGCCTACATTTGAGTATCTGGACATTTTATCGGTCGGCGCCGACCAAGAATTGGTTCAGCATATGTTCAAATTTCTCGATAAAAATAACCGGCTATTAGCGCTCCGGCCGGATATGACTACGCCTATTGCCCGGGTAGCGGCTACCCGGCTCCGGGAACAGCCGGCGCCGCTGCGTCTGTTTTATTTGACTAACGTCTTCCGGTATGAGCAGGCCCAGGCCGGCCGGCAATGCGAATTCTACCAAGCCGGTGTAGAACTGATGGGCATGGCGGGGCCTGCCGCCGATGCCGAGGTCGTAGCGCTGGCGGCCGCGGCTATGCGGGAGGCAGGGTTGACCGTCTTTCAGATCAGCCTCGGCCAGGTGGAATTTATTAACGGTCTAATGAATGAATGCGAATTGCCGCAGGCCGAGCGCCAGCGGATTAAAAATTGCCTGGTGCAGCGCGACCTGGTCGGCCTGGACGAGGCCCTGGCGGCGAGCTCCTTATCGCCGGCCGGGCAGGTACTTTTTAAGCGTATTCCGCTGCTCCACGGGCGGGAAAATATGCTTGATGCGGCCTATGGCATGGTGAGCAACGACATGAGCCGCCGCGCCCTCGATAACCTGGCGGAGATTTATCGGCTTCTTGAGTATTACGGCGTAAGCGGGCATGTCTCTTTCGATCTGGGGATCATCCGGAATTTTGACTATTATACAGGGGCTGTTTTCGAAGGTTACACGCCGGGCCTAGGCTTCCCCCTTTGCGGCGGCGGGCGCTACGACGGCATGGTAGGCGCTTTTGGGGTGGAATATCCGGCTACGGGCTTTGCTCTGGGCATCGAGCGCCTTATGCTGGCGCTTGAGCGGCAGGGTCTGACCCCGGACGGCAACGCCAAAGACGTCTATATTGGCTGGGCGCCGGGGCGGCTGAATGAGGCGATTGCGCTGGCCGGCGAGCTCCGCGCGGCAGGGCGCATCGTCGGTCTTGGGCTTCAGCCACAGGATAAGGCGGCGGCCGAAGCCTGCCGTCAAGCCATGGGATATGCTAACCTCATCTATGTTGGTGGTTAAAAATGCGTAAACGGGTACGGCAATTTTTCGCCGCGGTGACGGCCCGCATCAGTGAGCAGGACAGAATGTTTGTGAAGCAGCACTTAACCGAACCCGAGCAGCGGCTGTTTTGGCAGATGAGCGTGCCTGACCAGCGGCACACTCTTAACGTAGCGTATACGGCGGCTAAGCTCGCGGCACAGCATCCGGCGGCAGATTGGAAAATTGCGGTTAAAAGCGCTCTGCTCCATGATGTGGGGCGGAGGAGAGGCGATATGAGCGTGGCCGACAAGGTCATAGCCGTCCTGGCCCACAAATTGGCGCCTCGGTGGGCGCGACAATGGGCGAAAGAAGGGCGTGGCGGATTTATTGCCAATCTCCGCCACGCCCTGTATATATATTTTAATCATGCCGAACGCAGTGCCCGTCTGCTCGAAATCATCGGCACAGAGCGGGCGGTGGTCGATGCCGTCCGCAAACACCATAGCGCTCCGGCGCACGACGATACGCCGGAGCTCAATATCCTGCGAAAAGCCGATGACAGGCATTAATAGCCCTTCTCTTTATCGACGACGTTGAACATTTCGCCGCCTTGGCAGAAGCGGGCCAGGTTATCGGCGAACAGTTTTACCGCCCGGTCGAGGTAGTAGGGGGACAGCGCCGCCAGGTGGGGGGTAATGATAACATTGGGCATATCCCACAGGGGGCTGTTTTCCGGCAATGGCTCGTGCTCGAAAACATCAAGACCGGCGCCTTGGATGAGGCCTTGCTCGAGCGCGGTGATGAGGTCAGCTTCGCGCACTACCGTGCCGCGGGCAATATTTATGAAATAGGCAGTGCGTTTCATGGCTTCAAAATGTTCCAACCGGAAATATTCTCGTGTTTCTTCTGTTTGTGGCAAAGCGACAACGACAAAATCGGACTGAGCCAGCATATCGATAAGCCGGTCTGGGGTGTAGAGTTTATCGACAAAAATTTCGGTGGTCATTTCCCGTTTAGTGGCGAGGACATTCATCCCCAAGCCTTTGGCTTTTTTGGCAATTTCCCGGCCGATACTGCCGAGCCCGACAATACCAATCGTTTTTTCGTGCAATTCATCAGTGGGAACGCGCTTCCACCGTTTTTCTGCTTGTTGGCGAATTAGGCGGTTGAGGCCGCGGGTAAAGGTCAGCATCAGGGCCAGAACGTGCTCGGAAACAGGAATACCATGGATTCCCCTGGAGTTGGTCAGAATAACGGAACTTGCTTGTATTTCCGGAAAGACGAGGTTTTCTACGCCGGCACTCAGGGCATGCACCCATTTTAATTTGGGAGCGGCTAAAAACAGTTCCCGAATATCCATCCAGCCCCAGGACACGAGGATATCCGTATCAGCAATAAAGCTGGCCGCTTGGGCCAGGTCGCTCGTATGGACGGTAATTCCTGGCATTACGCTGGTGATTGTGTTAATATGCCGCTCGGCCAAGTGATTGAGGACAAGGATATTGAGTGCGGGTGTCATAATGCCCCTCCCTTATAGTAGTTAGTATTCTGCCAAATACTTCTACGTATTCATATAAATTCCTGGTAAGCGGATTGACGAAATTTCTTGTCGTATGGTAATATATTATCATATTAACATTTTAACTAATTAAAGAAATGGGGATGATTCATGACGCCGCTGGACATGAATTACCTGACAGTAGCGCTGCCGAAAGGTAAACTTTTTGACAAGGCGGTGCAGATGTTGGCCAGTGTCGGCTGTGCCGCTGAAGGTTTGAGCCAAGATTCGCGCAAACTTGTTATCAGCAATGATGACGCCAAAGTTCGTTTTATTATCACTAAGACGAGCGATTTGCCTACCTATGTGGAATATGGCGCTGCCGATATCGGGATCATTGGCAAAGATGTCTTGTTAGAAGAAAATAAGGATGTTTACGAACTGCTTGACCTTAAGTTCGGCTACTGCCGCATGGTTGCCGCGGTTCCCCAGGCGCTCAGGCAAGACAAAATCAGCGATTATGCGCATATGCGGGTGGCTACCAAGTATCCGCGCATCGCTGAACGGTTTTTTCACAGCATGGGGATCCAAATGGAAATTATTAAACTGAATGGGTCGATCGAACTGGCCCCTATTGTCGGCTTGGCCGAACTCATTGTGGACCTGGTGGAAACAGGCCGCACGCTGCGGGAAAACAATTTGGTCGAGGTGGCGCAAATCCAGCCTTCGACCGCCCGGCTTATTGCCAACCGAGTGAGTTTTAAAATGAAATTCGAGCGGATTAACAGTCTGGCTGAAGCGCTCAAGAGCCTGGTAGAAAGTGAGGCGGACAAATGAAAATCGTAGTTAGCACCGATCTAACGGCGCAAGAACTGGTCAATTTATTTCATAAGCCCGCTTTTGATGAAGTAGAGCTTAGTGATAATGTCAGGCAGCGAGTGCGGGAGGTATTCGGGCGCGACATGACCGCTAGCGAGGTAGTGGCGCAAATCGTCGGCGACGTGCGCCGGGAGGGGGACGATGCGCTGCTGCGCTATACGCGGGCGATTGACGGTGCAGAGCTAAGTCCGGCCACGTTAGCGGTAAGCGAAGCAGAATTTGCTGCCGCCGTCGGTATGGTAGACTGCGCAGCCGTCGCCGCCATCCGGCGGGCTATTGCCAATGTCCGCCGCTTTCACGCCGAGCAACTGCCGAAATCGTGGTTTACCGAGCGGGAGCAGGGGGCTATTTTAGGCCAAAAGTGTATTCCCCTCGACCGAGTGGGGATTTATGTGCCAGGCGGTACTGCCGCTTACCCATCTTCGGTTATCATGAATGCCGTTCCGGCAGCTGTTGCCGGGGTAAAAGAAATAATTATGACTGTGCCGCCGCATCGGGACGGCAGTATTAATCCGTATGTATTGGTGGCGGCCCGCGAAGCCGGCGTGACGCAAGTCTTCAAAGTTGGGGGCGCCCAGGCGATTGCTGCCATGGCTTTTGGCACGGCCACCATTCCGAAGGTGGACAAAATCGTAGGACCGGGTAACTTGTTTGTTACGCTGGCGAAAAAGGCGGTCTATGGGCATTGCGATATTGATATGCTGGCCGGGCCAAGCGAAATACTGATTATCGCCGATAGCACCGCCGACCCTCGCTATATTGCGGCCGACCTTTTAAGCCAGGCCGAGCATGACCCGTTGGCTTCGAGTATTCTCATAACAGATAGCACTGCTTTGGCCCGGCAGGTAGCGGCCGAAATCGAAGTTCAACTGGCAGCCCTGCCGCGCCGGGAAATAGCGGCGGCGGCGCTGAGGCGGGCCGGTTTGATCATTATTGCCCGCGATCTTTTTGAGGCGGTGGAGCTGGCCAATATGTCGGCGCCCGAACACTTGGAAATTGTTACCGCTGATCCGTTTAGCCTGCTGCCCTATGTTCGTCATGCCGGGGCCGTTTTCCTTGGGCCTTACTCCCCCGAACCATTAGGTGACTATTTGGCCGGACCCAACCATGTGTTGCCGACGGGCGGAACGGCGCGGTTTTATTCGGTGCTCAATGTTGAAACATTCATGAAAAAGACTAGCATCATCGCTTATACCAAGGCGGCCCTTGCCGCCGTCAGTGACGATATCATCCGGCTGGCGACCGTCGAAGGGCTCCAGGCCCATGCTAATGCCGTGCGGCTAAGGAAGGAGTGAACGCTATGGAAGTAAGACCAGGCCTCGAACGTTTACCGTCTTACACCATTGATGACGGGGAATGGGTGATTAAACTGGATGCCAACGAGCGGCCCACACCGCTGCCGGCTCCGGTGCAGGCTGCTATCATGGAACGGTTGGCCGGTTTGTCCTTTAACCGTTACCCGGATATGGCCATGCGGAGCCTGCGGCAAAAAATTGCTGCCGAGAGCGGCCTCACGGCCGAGAATGTTCTGATCGGGAATGGCTCCAGCGAGCTCTTAGCCGCCCTTTGTTACACCTTTGGCGGCGCCGGCCGCGGTATTGTCTATCCCTGGCCGTCCTTTTCCATGTATGGCATCTATGCTAAACTGGCCGACAGTGTGGCGGTACCGGTCGCGCTAGGAGAGGATTTCGGCGTGGATGCCGCCGCGGTGCTGGCGGCCGCTGAACGTGACTGCACCGGGTTGATTATTTTGTGCAACCCCAATAATCCTACCGGGACGGTTATCCCGCCCGCCGTTATTGAAAAGGTTGTTGCGGCAGCTCCCTGTCCGGTGGTTGTGGACGAAGCCTATTACGAGTTTTATGGTCAATCGGCACTACCACTGCTAAAGCAATACGCTAATCTTATCGTGGTCCGAACCTTTTCCAAGGCTTACGGCCTGGCCGCTGCCCGGGTAGGTTACCTGCTGGCGTCTGGCGAGATTACCAGCCTTGTTGGCCGGGTGCTATTGCCGTATCACGTCAATGCCCTGTCGCTCGCTGCCGCAGAAGCGGCATATGATTTGCGGCAGGAATTTGCGCCGGGAATCAGGCAGATTATTGCCGAGCGGCAGCGGCTGGCCGATGAGCTCAGCCGCCTGCCGGGGATTACCGTTTATCCGTCAGCGACCAATTTTCTCCTCGTGAAAGCGGTTGACGCCAAGCGGATCAGCGCCGGGTTGGCCGCCTGCGGCATCGGTATCCGTGATTTCAGCGCTGCGCCTGGTCTTGCCGGGTGCTTGCGGATTACCGTGGGCACGCCGGAAGAAAATGACGCCGTGATTGAGGCTTTGGCCGCAATTACGCAAGGAGGGGCAGCGCAATGACCAGAACGGCTACGGTAGAACGCCAGACGGCGGAAACGCAGGTCAAAGCCACGCTTAATGTTGATGGCGCCGGCCGGGCGGAAATCGCCACCGGGATTGGTTTTTTCGATCATATGTTGAATTTATTCGCAAAACATGGGCTGTTTGATCTGACGGTGACGGCCACGGGCGACCTGTTCGTTGATGGCCACCACACCATTGAGGATACCGGGATTGTCCTGGGTCGCACGTTTGCCCGGGCACTGGGCGATAAACAGGGAATCCGCCGCTACGGGACGGCTTTCGTGCCAATGGATGAAGCACTGGCGATGGTAGCGCTGGATATCAGCGGTCGGCCTTATTTACATTTTGAAGCCGCTTTTCCGGTAGAGCGGATTGGCGATATGGCCAGCGAACTGGTGGAAGAATTTTTACGCGCCTTTGCTGTCCATGCCGGGATTACGCTTCATGTGCGCCTGCTGTATGGCCGCAATGCCCACCATATGGCCGAGGCCATCTTCAAGGCACTGGGGCGGGCCCTGGATGAAGCGACACGGCTGGACGGGCGCATTGATGGCGTTCTGTCAACCAAAGGAACGTTATAAAAGGAGGAGAGGCGGCATGATTGCCATAATCGATTACGGCATGGGCAACCTGCACAGCGCCGCTAAGGCGTTTGTCCGGTTAGGGGCCGAGGTGACTGTAACCGACCGACCGGAGGTGATTGCCGCCGCCGCCAAAGTAGTACTGCCTGGCGTCGGCGCGTTCGGCGACTGTATGCGCAACCTGCGCCGCGCCGGTCTGGTGGACGTCATACGCGAAGTCATTGCCCGGGGGGTGCCGTTTTTGGGTATCTGCGTCGGGCTGCAGATGCTGTTTGAAGGCAGTGAGGAAGACCCGGGCGTGCCGGGGTTGGGCGTTTTTCCTGGCATGGTGCGGCGGCTGGCCGCACCGGGACTAAAAGTGCCGCATATGGGCTGGAACAGTCTGGAACTGAGGCAGTTTAGTCCGTTATTTCAGAATTTGCCCAAAGCCGCCTATGTCTATTTTGTGCACAGTTATCACGCCGTACCGGATGAAGCGTCCTTGGTTACGGCGGTAACCGACTACGGCGGTACGGTCACGGCGGCGGTGGGGCGAGGCAATGTTCAGGCGGTTCAGTTCCACCCCGAAAAGTCCGGCGCCGTGGGCTTGAGCATACTGGCCAATTTTAAGGAGATGGTCTGATGATAGTATTTCCAGCTATTGACATCCGGGGCGGCAAATGCGTGCGCCTGACCGAGGGACGGTTTGACGCCGAAACGGTCTTCAGCGACAATCCGGTCGAGGTGGCAAAAAGGTGGCGCCGGGAAGGGGCCGAGTACCTCCATGTTGTCGATTTGGATGGGGCGGTTGCGGGCCGGCCGGTTAATCTTGAGCTAGTTATCGCCATTGCGAAAAAAGTGGACATTCCTGTCCAGCTGGGCGGCGGCATCCGCACCATGGACACCATCGACACCGTTTTGGCGGCTGGCATCAGCCGGATTATTCTTGGCTCGGTCGCCGTGCGGCAGCCCGCCTTGGTAAAAGAGGCCTGTGCGCGGTATGGCGACCGCATTGTCGTCGGGATTGACGCTCGCGATGGCGTGGTCGCCGTGGAAGGGTGGGGTGTCAGCGGTCAGGTGGGCGCCGAGGAATTGGCGCGGCAGATGGCAGCCGTCGGCGTAGCGCGGATCATTTATACCGACATCAGCCGGGACGGTACGCTGACAGGCATTAATGTGGAAGCGACATGCGCTTTAGCTTGCGCCGCTGGTGTGCCGGTTATCGCTTCCGGGGGCCTACGTGGCCTAGATGATATTCGCGCTTTGTGGCAGGCGCGGACGGCAGGGATTGAAGGCGTTATTGCTGGCAAGGCCCTATATACTGGAGCACTTAGTCTGCGCAGCGCGATCCGGGTGGCGAAAGGAGAAGAAGCATAATGCATACCAAGCGCATTATTCCCTGTTTGGACGTAAAAGCCGGGCGGGTTGTTAAGGGGACCAACTTTGTCGGGCTGCGCGACGCCGGTGATCCGGTAGAACTGGCCGCCGCTTACGACCGCGAACTGGCCGATGAACTGGTTTTCCTCGATATAACCGCCTCGGTCGAAGAGCGCCGTACCATGGTGGAGGTGGTGGAACGCACCGCCACCCAAATTTTTATTCCCTTTACCGTGGGCGGCGGCATCCGGACGGCGAACGACATCCGCACCATGCTTAACGCCGGCGCCGATAAAGTATCGCTCAACACGGCCGCCGTGAAAAATCCCAGTCTTTTGGCCGAAGGGGCGAAAAGTTTCGGACGGCAGTGCATTGTCCTGGCAGTAGACGCCCGTCAGACCGCGCCAGGCCGGTGGGAAGTGTATATCAATGGCGGCCGTACGCCAACCGGGCTTGACGTGCTGGAATGGGTTCAGCGCGGGGTGGCCCTGGGGGCAGGGGAAATACTGCTGACCAGCATGGACAAGGACGGGACGAAGGACGGTTATGATATCGCTCTGACCCGCGCCGTTTCCGAGTGTGTTGACGTGCCGGTGATTGCTTCCGGCGGCGCCGGCAAACTGGAGCATTTTTACGATGTCCTTGTCCATGGTAAGGCCGATGCCGTATTGGCCGCGTCGGTATTTCATTACGGTCAGTTTACGGTGCGCCAAGTGAAAGAATACTTACGGGCGCGGGGAGTGGAGGTCAGACTATGAATATAGAAAAGAATATAGAAAACCTGAAATATGACGCGCACGGGCTGGTGCCGGCCATTGTCCAGGATGACGCTACCGGCACGGTACTAATGCTTGCTTATATGAACAGGGAATCGTTGGCCAAAACGCTTGAAACAGGCGTTACCTGGTTCTACAGCCGCAGCCGGAAAAGGTTATGGCAAAAAGGCGAAACTTCTGGCCATGTACAAAAAGTGAAAGACATTTACTATGACTGTGATGCCGACGCTCTGCTGATAAAGGTTGAGCAGACGGGTGTGGCCTGTCATGAAGGGACTTTTTCCTGTTTCAGCAGGCGGCTGGCCGGTGAGAAATCAGCTGCGGCCCAACATTCCGATCCGTCCGGCATTTTGCTTGATTTATACCAGGTAATTTTGGATCGCAAAAAAAATCCGCAAGAAGGTTCATATACAACTTATCTGTTTGCGAAGGGACAGGACAAAATCTTAAAAAAAGTTGGCGAAGAAGCCGCCGAGACGATTATTGCCGCGAAGAACCAAGATAAAGGCGAGATTATTTACGAGATGGCCGATTTATGGTATCACTGCCTGGTACTCCTGGCTCATCATGACATTACGCCGGGTGAATTGCTGGCCGAACTTCAGCGTCGGCGAAAATAACGAAAATAAAGGTAAATGTCGTCTAAGCCGCCCTTTGTCGGGGCGGCTTCAACTGTTAAATGGACAGGCAATGTGTTAGAATAAACTCAGGTTACATTTTGCCTGGAGGGATATCATGCGCGGGGTTTTCGATATTGTCGGGCCGGTCATGATTGGGCCGTCGAGTTCGCATACGGCCGGGGCGGCCCGGTTGGGCCGGATGGCGCTCAGCATTTTGGGCGAACCGCCGGCGGAAGCGGTCATTGAGCTGCATGGTTCGTTTGCCCAGACTTATCGGGGCCATGGTACCGACAAGGCACTGGTAGCCGGACTGCTCGGCCTGGCTGCCGACGACGAGCGGCTACGGGATGCGCTCAACATGGCGGCCGGGCGCCTGCAGGTTACGTTTGTAACCAGAGATCTGGGCGACGTCCATCCGAATACGGCGGCCCTCAACTTGACCGGCGTATCGGGGCGCAAACTGCGGGTTGTCGGTGCTTCCGTCGGCGGCGGCAATATTGTAATTACGGAAATTGACGGCTATGCCGTGGAACTCACCGGCGAATATTACACGCTAATTACCGTGCATCGGGACAAACCGGGCGTGATTGCCCTCGTGACGCATGTGCTGGCGCAAGAAGGGGTTAATATCGCGTTTATGCGTGTTTCGCGGCAAGAGCGGGGGGCTCAGGCCCTTATGATTTTGGAAGCCGACCAGCCTATCCCCGAGCACGCTCTCGCCGCCGTGCGGCATGTGCCGGCGGTGCAAACAGCCCTGTTGGTGCCACCCGTATAAGGAGGAAAGAAGATGGTGCGGTTTTCACGAATTGCCGAGCTGGTGGCTTTGGCCGAACAGCAGCAAAAGCCAGTTGGCTATATTGTCTGGCAGTACGAAACCGAGCGCAGCCAGCGTCCGAGTCAGGAGATTTGGAACCAAATGCACCTCAATCTTGCGGTAATGCGTGAGGCCGTTCAGAGCGGCCTAGCCAGCCGGGAAAAGTCATTAAGCGGGTTGGTCGGGGGCGATGCCGCGCGGATGAAGGATCGGCTACAGGACGGTTCAACGTTATGCGGCAGTGCCGTTTATAAGGCGGCCGCTTATGCGCTGGCGGTAAGCGAAGTTAACGCCGGCATGGGACGAATTGTGGCCTGTCCTACGGCCGGGTCCTGCGGCATTGTTCCCGGCGCGCTGCTGGCCGTTGGCGAAGGATTAGGTTGTGATGATGAAACGCTGGTTCAGGCCCTGTTTACCACGGCGGGCATTGGGCTGGTAATTGCCGAAAACGCCTCCATCTCCGGGGCGAAAGGGGGCTGTCAGGCCGAATGCGGAACTGCGGCCGCCATGGCGGCCGGCGCCATCGTCGAAATGGCCGGCGGTACGCCGCGGCAAGTCGGCCATGCCTTGGCGCTGGCACTGAAAAATATGTTGGGCCTGGTATGCGACCCGGTGGCCGGGCTGGTGGAAGTACCGTGCGTCAAGCGTAATGCCTTCGGCGCCGTCCACGCCCTTGTTGCCGCCGACATGGCCCTGGCTGGCATCGAAAGCGTTATTCCGGCCGATGAAGTAATTGACGCGATGCACCAAATCGGTTTGGTTATGCCCAAAATGCTGCGGGAAACCTCGGAAGGCGGACTGGCCCGCACCCCTACCGCCGTAGCCATCGAAAAACGCCTATTTGGCAAAAACGATTAAGCTGCACCGCTTAGGTTGCGGCTTTTTTCTTGGCCTGTCACAGCACAGGTTTCGTATGGCGGCGAAAATATGCTAAAATAGATAAGTTGATTTTAATTCACAGGAGGTACTCCATGACGATAGATTTGACCAAGGAAATTCAGCGCCGTCGCACCTTTGCCATAATTTCGCACCCTGACGCAGGGAAAACGACGCTGACGGAAAAATTGCTTCTTTACGGCGGAGCCATTCACCTGGCCGGCTCGGTAAAGGCCCGCAAAGCGCAGCGGCATGCCGTGTCGGACTGGATGGAAATCGAAAAACAGCGCGGCATTTCGGTAACGTCCAGCGTTTTACAGTTTGATTATAATGGCTATCGTATCAATATTTTGGATACTCCTGGCCATGAGGATTTCAGTGAAGACACTTACCGCACGCTGATGGCCGTAGACAGCGCCGTTATGCTGATTGATGCCGCGAAAGGGGTGGAGGCCCAGACCAAAAAACTGTTTAAAGTTTGCAAACAGCGCGGCATTCCAATTTTTACCTTTGTCAATAAATTGGACAGGCACGGCAAAAGTGCGTTTGAGCTGATGGAAGAGATTGAAAAAGTCCTGGGGATTCAGGCCTATCCCATGAACTGGCCCATTGGCGTCGATGGCAACTATCAGGGCGTTTATAACCGGCAACTGGCCCAAATTGAACTGTTTCAAAACGACGGGTCCCATGGGCAGTGGGTAATGCCTTCGGTTATCGGCAGTGTGGACGACCCGGCGTTTACCGAGATTATCGGGAAAGATATTCACCAAGCGCTTTGCGATGACATAGCCTTGCTCGATATGGCGGGTGAAACGTTCGACATTAAACGGGTGCTCAGGGGCGAACTGACGCCTATGTTTTTTGGCAGCGCCATGACTAATTTCGGTGTACGGCCGTTTTTGGAAGAATTCTTGCGCCTTGCCCCGCCGCCGACGCCGCGCCTTTCTACGGCAGGCCCGGTTGAGCCGGACAACGAACTATTTTCGGCCTTTGTGTTTAAAATTCAGGCGAACATGAACCCGGCTCACCGGGACCGGTTGGCCTTTATCCGGATTTGTTCCGGTAAATTTACCAGAGGGATGTCGGTATATCACGTCCGGTCGGGCAAAACGCTGAAACTCACCCAGCCCCAGCAATTTCTGGCCCAGGACCGATCCATAATCGAAGAAGCCTATCCGGGGGATATTGTCGGTCTGTTCGACCCGGGAATCTTCAGCATCGGCGATACACTTGTCGCCGAGGGCCACACGCTTGCTTTTGAGGATTTTCCTGTTTTCCCGCCGGAGCGGTTTGCGCGAGTGCAGGCTAAGGATACGATGAAACGCAAGCAGTTTGTCAAAGGTGTCACCCAATTGGCCCAGGAGGGGGCAGTCCAGGTATTCCGGCAGCTTGACGCCGGGTTTGAATCCTTCATCATCGGCGCCGTGGGACAACTGCAGTTTGAAGTGCTGCAGTATCGGCTGAAACACGAGTATGGCGTAGAGCTAATGTTTCAGCCGCTGCCGTATGAACTGGCGCGGTGGCTGGAGGCGGAAGACATTGATCTTAAAACGCTGCGCGGCATGGATAGGAGCATGCTGGTTCGGGATGGGCGCGAGCGCCCGGTAGCGCTGTTTACCAATGAATGGTCCCTCCGCTTTGTCGAGGAGCATAATCCCAAGGTACGTTTTTTGCCTGCTCCGCCTGACGCGCCAACGTCCGTCCATTAGGCCGGACCACCGCGGGTCGCACGCCGCTTGGCTTGCCGCCCATCTTTTGTTTTGCCCTGATATCACATACCAGTTACGGCAGGAAAGGAAGAACAAGACATGGAAAACATTAGCTTGGAGATGGTGCTGTTTTTGCTGGGCGCCGGTTTTGCGGCGTCGTTCATCGATTCGGTTGTTGGCGGCGGTGGCCTTATTTCTCTGCCAGCACTCCTTCTGACCGGTTTACCGCCCAATCTCGCTCTCGGTACCAATAAGTTGGCAAGTGTCATGTGCACCTTGACCAGTACAATTTCTTTCATTAGATCAGGCAAGGTCAACCTCGGGGCGGTGAAATATCTTTTTCCCTTATCCTTTTTCGGCGCTGTAGCCGGCGTATACGTCGTCCGCCATATGCCGCCCCAATTTTTGCGCCCTTTAGTCATTGTTATGCTCATTGCCGTAGCCGTTTACATCCTGGTCAAAAAAGATTGGGGAAAAGAGTCTACTTACCGCGGGTTTACGAAAAAGACAGGCCTGCTAAGCGGGCTGGCGGCTCTGTTACTTGGTTTTTACGACGGCTTTTTCGGGCCTGGTACTGGTTCTTTCCTAATTTTTGCGTTTCTCCTGCTTGGGTTTGATTTCGTGGAGGCGGCCGGCAACGCCAAAATATTAAACTTCGCCAGCAATATTGCGGCAATCGTTACATTTATGCTGCTTAAATCGGTGAATTATCAATACGGACTGATTATGGGCGCCGGCATGATTGGCGGAGCGCTCGCCGGTTCACGCCTAGCTATCCGGCAGGGTGTTGCTTATGTCCGTCCCCTGTTTATCTCCGTGACGGGGCTGTTAATTGGCAAGCAGCTTTGGGATTTAATTCATTAAAAATATACTGCTCTATGAGCGGGTAATGGTCTTTTTCTCTGGGGAAAATCAAATAAGCAAGGAACCGGAGGATGCCATGTTAGACTTACAATTACTGGTGTTTAAAACGGTTGTGGAAAAAAACAGCATCTCGCTGGCGGCACAGGAACTGCACATGACGCAGTCGGCCGTCAGTCAGCACATTCAAAATTTGGAAACCCATTTTGGCGTTAAGCTGTTTGACCGTCTACACCGGCGGATTGCCATTACCGCAGCCGGCGAGGCGCTCTATCCTTATGCGGTGGAACTTGAAACGTTATACCAGCGGGCACAAAAGGCCATCCAGACTTTGACCGATGATGTGAGCGGCCGGCTGCGGATTGGCGCCAGTCTGACGATTGGCGAGTACATTATGCCAAAAGTGTTGGTCATGTTCCGCCAGTTGTATCCGAATGTGGATATGACCATGGAAATTTACAATTCCGAACAGATTACCGCCATGGTCATAGATGGTGTTCTTGATGTTGGCTTTATTGAAGGTCCGTTTCAATTGTCCGGTAATATTTGCGCCGTGCCGTGCGGCGGTGATGAACTGGCGGTTATTGCGCCGCCCAGCCATCCCCTGGCATGTGGCGAGCCATGTGCGCTTGGCGCGCTGCTCAGCCAGCGCTGGGTGATGCGGGAGCGGACATCAGGTACGCGCCGTTTTTTTGAGCTTTTCGTCGAGAAGGCAGGTTATGCGCTCGACCGTCTCAACGTCGTCATGGAACTGGGCAGTACTCAGGCAATAAAGGAAGCGGTAAAAGCTGGCTTCGGAATTGCCGCTATTTCAATTCTAGCCGTGAGCGACGAAGTGGAGCGGGGTGAAATGCGGCCGATTGTCCTGCAGGAAGGGCCTGTCCGCCGGGATTTTACCATGATTTACAACGCCGAAAAGTTCTGTACGCTGGCTGTGGAAAAATTTCTGGCGTTTGTCCCGCAACATTTCGGTCAATAATAATAAAACCTCCCACCTGGTTTATTCAGGCGGGAGGTTTTCGCATGGATGCCAAAAAGCATGGTGTTTTTGTTGCATGTCCTGGCGGGAAAGGGGCGCTGGCCATAGTTCAATGAGCGAGCCTTCCCGCATCGCCGCGGACAAATGGGTGTAGATTAGTTTATTTTTCCGCTCTAAGCCGCGAATTAGTTCTTTTATTTCCTGGCGCTTGGTCTTGCCGTTATACGGGCAGGGACTGGGGATAGGCGTAAAACCGTGGTATTGAATGGTGCGGCGCAGTTCTTTTTCCCGGAAATAAATGAGGGGCCGGATGACGGTGAGACCGGTGCGGTCTAAGTAAGTCTTAGGCAAGAAAGTTTTGATCTGCCCTGAATAGAGAATGCTCATGAGAAAAGTTTCGACGGCGTCATCGTGGTGGTGGGCATAAGCAATTTTGTTAAAGCCGTTTTCCTTGGCAAACCGGTTGATGGCACCGCGCCGGAAAAAGGCGCAGCTATAGCAGGGGTCTTTGCCGTCATTCCGGGCGATGGCACCGGCAATGTCAATTTTAAAGGTATGAAACGGAATGCCCAGGTCGGCGCAGAACGCCGCTAGGCCGGCGGTGGCAAAGTCGGTGGAAAACATAGGATCGAGGGTGATAGCGGCAAGTTCAAATTTGCGGGGCGAATGATCGCGCAGTAGGGCCAGGGCATAGGTAAGAAAGCTGCTGTCTTTGCCGCCGGACAACCCGATAAGGATGCGATCGCCATCGCTGATAAGGTCAAATTCAATGACGGCCCGCCAGAGACGGCTGAAATATTGCTGCGGTAAATGTCGACGCATATGGCACCTCGTAGAGAAAAAATTACATAAAATATTATATAAGCTGCGCGAAATTTTGCCAGCGGCAAAATTAGGTGGAAGCCTCCCGCGCCAAGATTTTGCCTTCCGCCAGCCAGTCCCAGTATTTTTTGGGGATAACCCGTTTGGCCAAGGCTATATTCTTGCGGGTGGCAATATATTGGGACTGGTAATAGGTTTCCCAGGCCTGGCTGAAACGGTCGACGGCAATATGCGGCAGATAATCGGCGGCCGGCACGGTAAACAAGCGCCTGTTTTCCAGGGCGAGAGCGCGGTCGTCCAAGAGCAAAACCAACCGCTGCTTGGGGTAACGGCCAGCGAATTTGCGCAGGATAAGGTCGGCCGTGTCATGAAATAGCTTGGGGCGAGCCACGAGTGCCCCGTCCGGGGCGGGCTGAAACCGGATAAACCCCAGCATCTTATGAATTTCCCGGGCAATAGCCCGGGCCCGGTTGACAAATAACTTACTGACTTCGCTGACCCCGCACAGACAATAAGCATGGCCGTAGCGGAGAGATTGCTCGACGGCGGCGAAAATAACGGCGGCGCGGTCAGGGGACGCGTAACGCAGATTGGCGGCAATCAGCCGGGTCAGCGTGCGTCCCGGCGAACCGAGTAGCCAGCTGGCGTTTAGGCCGCAGTTTTGCCGTAATTGTTCTATCAGACAGGGGAGGGCGGTAAGATCGGCGTCCAGCTGGTCGGTATACATAAACAGACCAAGTGCTGCGTGGTCTCCCTTGAAGCAAGGCAGGTCGTTGTGGATTTGGGCCAATATCGCCGCTTTAATTATCGACCCGGGGGTCGGCGAGCAGGAGATCACGGTCATCACCCCAGAGGCTGAGTTGTTGATAGTATTCACGTTTGGGCGCTTGGAGCAATCGGCGGTTGCCGTAATATTTGCCGTTGACGGTGAGAAACGCTAAGGCCCGTTTGATGACTACCCCGATATTTTTGAGCTGGGCGGGGTCGCTAAACCGGTAGGCGCGCCGCACCTGGACAATCTTGGCCGCTGACCGCGGACCGATACCGGGAACCTTTAGCAGTTCGCGGTAAGAAGCCTTGTTAATTTCCAGGGGAAACAGCTGGGGGTTGTGCAGCGCATAAGCGAGTTTAGGGTCGAGAGATAGATCCAGGTTGCCGGTCGCGTCAAAAACAATATCGTCAAAGGAAAAACCGTACAGGCGCAGCAAAAAATCCGACTGATAGAGACGGATTTCCCGCAGCAGCGGCGTGGGCTGGACAGTGGCCAGCGGCGTGGCGGCGACAGGTTGAAAAGCGCTGAAATAAGCGCGTTTTAATTCGTATTCCCGGTAAAGCCGGGTGACAGACAAGAGGATATCCCGGTCGCTTTCGCCAGCAGCGCCGACGATGTATTGGGTAGAATGGGTGGTATTCTGATGGTGTCGGAGGACGTTGCGGATGTTGGCCATGCCTGACAGCAGCTCGTCGTCAAACTGTTTGGTGCGGCTCAGCCGGGCAAGGTGCGCTGCGGTCGGCGCCTCCATATTAAGGGAAATACGGTTGGCCAGGGCGGCGGCTTTTTCAATCTCGGCCGGCGTGGCCCCAGGGATAATTTTTAGATGGATATAGCCGCCAAAGTGGTAACGATAGCGCAGGATTTCGGCAACCTTGATAATCTCTTCCATGGTGCGGGCAGTGGAATGCCAAACCCCTGAGCTCAGGAACAGCCCTTCTACATAATTGCGGCGGTAGAACTCCATGAACAGCTTTGCTAGCTCGTCGGCGGCAAAGCGGGTGCGGGGCACGTCGCGAGCCGCGCGATTGGGACAGTAGGCGCAATCGCGTTCGCAGTAGTTCGTAAGCAAAACTTTGAATAAAGATATACAGCGCCCGTCGGGAGTGAACGAATGGCAGACGCCGGCCGGGCTGGTTTGGCCGATGGCCGGCCGCCGATGTTTACCAGGGCGGGCGGCCGTCGAGGCGCATACATCGTACTTGGCGCCTTCACCCAGCAGTTTTAGCTTTTGCTCTATTTCCATAGGCTCCACCTGCCCAACCAAGTGTTACTTGTCTTTATTATAAGAAAAAAACATATGTTTGACAAACGTTTGTTCATGGAAAAAATATGGATAATAACGCAATATTCGGGCAGGAAAAGGCTGATTGGCAGAGAAACTATATGCCAAAAGCATAAAGTTGGATGATGACCGGGGGAGAGACCGCCTTAGGCGGCGCCGAAGGAGCAAACAGGCGAGAAACTCTCAGGCAAAAGGACCCTGGTTTGACACGCCTCTGGAGAGAACCGCATGCTGCGGTCACCGAAGGGGAGCCGAATTTAGGCAATCTCTCAGGTAAAAGGACAGAGTAAGCGCCGCGCTTACTTAGTGTCCTTTTTTTCTTTTGTGCTTTTTGGAACAAATAATAATATAGTCTGAAGGGAGGATTTTATGAGCGACAAAAAGACGCCCCTCTACGACATCCACGTGGCTAGCGGCGCCAAAATCATCGAATTTGGCGGCTGGCTCATGCCGGTGCAGTATACCGGCATTATTGAAGAGCACCGGGCCGTGCGGCAGGCGGCAGGACTCTTCGACGTATCCCACATGGGAGAAGTGTCGGTCAGCGGGCCGGACGCCACCGACTTTGTGAATAGGCTGGTGACCAATGATGCTTCCCGTCTCGCCGTCAACCAGGTGATGTACACTCCCATGTGCTATGACCACGGCGGGGTGGTTGATGATCTTTTGGTCTATCGCCTTGGCGAACAAGAATATCTGTTGGTGATTAACGCCGCCAATATTGACAAAGATTACGCCTGGATGGTGCAGCACGCGGCGAACTATGACGTTACCGTCAAAAATATTTCCGATGTTACCGCCGAACTGGCGCTGCAGGGCCCGCGGGCCGAAGCCATCCTGCAGCGGTTGACCGATGAAGATTTGAGCACCATTAAATATTATTGGCTGCGCCGGCATGTCCGCGTTGACGGAATAGACTGTTTGATTTCCCGAACGGGTTATACGGGAGAAGACGGCTTTGAAATTTACTGCGCGCCGGAGGAAGCTGGCAGACTATGGAAGCGCCTGATGGAGGTCGGCAAGCCGCTGGGACTGGTGCCGGCCGGATTAGGCGCCCGTGATACGCTGCGGTTTGAAGCCGGCTTGCCGCTTTACGGTCACGAACTTTCCGAAAGCATCACACCGCTCGAAGCCGGTCTTGGCGTCTTTGTCAAGTTTGACAAACAAAGCTTTATCGGCTATGAGGCGCTACTGGCCCAGAAAAACGCCGGCATCCGGCGCAAAATTGTCGGGATCGAGATGGTAGGGCGGGGTATTGCCCGCGCCGGCTATACCTGTCATGCCGCCGGCCGGGTCATCGGCACGGTGACAAGCGGCACCTACGCCCCCACCCTTGATAAAAACCTGGCCTTAGCCATTTTGGAAACGGAGTTTTCGGCGCCGGGGACGGAAGTGGCGGTGGAAATCCGCGGCAAACTGGTAGAAGCCAAGGTTGTTACCAAACCATTTTATAAAAGGAGGAAATAAACTATGAATATCCCGCAGGAACTTAAGTACACCAAAGACCACGAGTGGGTTCGCGTCGAGGGGACGCGTGCGGTTGTGGGCATCACCGACTATGCCCAGCATGAGCTGGGAGATATCGTTTTTATCGAGGTGCCCGCCGTCGGCAAAAAAGTTAAGGCGCACGGCAATCTGTCCGTGGTCGAATCGGTTAAAGCCGTTTCCGATATTTATGCACCGGTCAGCGGTACGGTTGTGGAAGTGAACGAGGCGTTAAACGACCGTCCCGAAGTGGTCAACCAGGATCCCTACGGGGAAGGTTGGCTGGCCGTTATTGAACTGGACGATGCCTCCGAATTGGAGGGCCTGCTCAGCGCCGAGGACTACCGCGCGCTGACCGAGGGGGGAAAATAAATGGCCGGGCGCCATTATTTGCCCAACACCGAATCCGACCGGCAGGCCATGTTGGCGGCCATCGGCGTCAGCAGCGTCGATGAGCTCTTTCAGGATATTCCACCGGCGGTGCGGCTGGGCCGCCCGCTTAATTTGCCGCCGGCCCTGAGTGAACTGGAAGTGCTGCAGCTAATGCAGCAGCGCGCGGCCGAAAATGTCCATGTCGGTCAGATGCCTTGTTTTTTGGGAGCGGGCGCTTATGACCATTTTATTCCGGCGGTTGTATCTCACTTGGCCGGCCGCTCGGAATTTTACACCGCCTATACGCAGTATCAGCCGGAAATCAGCCAGGGCGGCCTGCAGGCTCTCTGGGAGTACCAGAGCTATATCTGCGAACTGACCGGCCTGGACGTATCAAATGCTTCGCTGTACGACGGGGCTACCGCCCTGGCGGAAGCGATGAACATGGCCTGTGGTGCTACCGGCCGCAGTAAAGTCGTAGTGAGCGCCGGGATCCATCCGTTTTATCGCCGCGTGCTGGCTACTTACGCCCGCGATCTCGGGTTTGAAATTATTACCGTGTCGACGGTGGACGGCCAAACGGACCGTGCGGCGCTCAAGGCAGCCGTTAACACGGAAGTGGCGGCCCTGCTTATGCAAAACCCGAACTTCTACGGTGTTGTGGAGGACATGGAGGGTATCGCCGATTTGGTGCACAGTCATGGCGGGTTGCTCGTTGCTTGCGTTAATCCTATTTCCCTTGCAATCCTAAAACCCCCGGGCGCTTACGGAGCCGACGTGGCGGTGGGCGAGGGACAGCCGCTGGGCCTAGGACTTAATTTTGGCGGGCCCTACCTTGGTTTTATGGCGGTGCGGGAGAAATACATGCGCCGCATGCCGGGGCGTATCGTCGGCCAGACCACTGATCTTGAGGGCAAGCGCGGCTTTGTGCTGACCCTCCAGGCGCGGGAACAGCATATCCGCCGCGAAAAGGCTTATTCCAATATTTGCTCCAATGAAGGATTGTGTGCCATTACCGCCGCCATTTACCTGTCAGCTTTGGGCAAGCAAGGCCTGGCGAAAGTGGCCCGTCTTTGCCTGCAGAAGGCGCACTACGCCGCCGGGCGCATCGCCTCTCTTCCCGGTTACCGTCTTGCCTACACCGCGCCCTTCTTCCATGAGTTCGTGGTGGAAACGCCGCTGCCGGCCGCGGAAATCAATGCCCGGCTTCAGGAAAAGGGCATCATCGGCGGCCTTGATCTAGCCACCGTGGAAGACGGGCCAGATAGCCGCATGCTGCTGTGCGTGACGGAGAAACGGACGAAAGCTGAAATCGACGCCCTTGTGGCGGTATTGGAGGGGATAAAATGAACCTGACGAACCGCAAGGCCCTGGTGTTTGAACTGAGTAAACCGGGCCGGATCGGCGCCGACCTGCCGGAGGCCGATGTGCCGGAGCAGGAACTGACCGCGCTCGTGCCGGCTGCGGCGCTGCGGGACAAAGAGCCCCAACTGCCGGAGATCAGCGAGGTAGACGTCGTTCGTCATTATACCGCCTTATCGCGGCGCAACTATGGCGTTGACAATGGTTTTTATCCGCTCGGTTCCTGCACCATGAAGTACAATCCGAAAGTGAACGAAGAGGCGGCTAAACTGCCGGGCTTCAGCAATATCCACCCGCTGCAGGATAGCAAGACCGTGCAAGGAGCCCTGGCCGTCATGTATGAACTGCAAAACTATCTGGCCGAAATTGCCGGCATGGACGCCTGCACCCTGCAGCCGGCGGCTGGCGCCCATGGCGAACTGACCGGCCTTAAAATCATCCGGGCATACCACGAAAGCCGCGGCGAGAAGCGGACCAAGGTCATTGTGCCCGACTCGGCCCACGGGACAAATCCGGCAACGGCCACTGTATGCGGCCTGGAGACGGTAGAAATTAAGTCCAATCCCGACGGCAGCGTCAATCTTGATGCCCTGCGGGCTGCCGTTGGCCCTGATACGGCGGCGCTCATGCTGACTAATCCCAGCACCCTGGGGCTTTTCGAGACGCAAATTATTGAGATTGCCAAAATCGTCCATGAGGCCGGCGCTCTCCTCTACTATGACGGCGCTAATGCCAACGCCATTTTGGGGATTACCCGCCCCGGCGACATGGGGTTTGATGTGGTCCACTTCAATCTTCATAAGACGTTTTCTACGCCGCACGGCGGCGGCGGGCCGGGTTCGGGACCGGTCGGCGTTAAGGAAAAACTTATTCCTTTCCTGCCGGTGCCGGTTATCGAGTTTGATGGAAAACGATACCGCCTGAATTACGACCGGCCCCAGACGATCGGCAAGGTTCACGGCTTTTACGGCAATTTCAGCGTCATGCTGCGGGCCTATACCTACATCCGCACGATGGGACCGGACGGTCTCCGTCAGGTCAGCGAGGATGCCGTTCTTAACGCCAACTATGTTATGCGTGCCCTGGCGCCGTACTATAAGCTGCCCTTTGATCGCCACTGCATGCATGAATGCGTGTTCGCTGGACTCAAGGAGCACGCCCCGGAGGTTAAAACCCTTGATGTGGCCAAACGCATTCTGGACTATGGCTATCATCCGCCCACCATCTATTTTCCGTTAATCGTTCATGACGCGCTGATGATTGAACCTACCGAGACGGAGAGTAAGGAGACCTTGGATGAGTTTATCGCCGTCATGAAAGAAATTGCCCGCGAGGCGGTTGAGCAGCCCGAGCTGGTAACCGGCGCGCCGCGAACCACAGTGGTGCGGCGGCTGGACGAAGCAACGGCCGCCCGCAAGCCGGTGGTACGGTGGAAGGAACCGCTTACGCCATGAAATGGCGGGTGATATTTGACAGTCCTCGCGATGCCAGGCACAATATGGCTGTTGATGAGGCCATTCTCCGCTGTCATGCCGCAGGGGCGGTGCCGCCGACGCTGCGCTTCTACACCTGGCAGCCGCCGGCGCTCAGTATCGGTTATTTTCAAAAAGCGCACGCCGAAGTGGATGTAGATGCCTGCCGCGCCCGGGGAATCGACTTTGTCCGGCGCATTACCGGCGGGCGGGCCGTCCTGCATGACCGTGAACTTACCTATAGCGTCGTCGTCCGCGAGGACCACCCGCTATTGCCGCCCACCTTGCTCGGCTCCTACCGCATTCTAAGCCAGGGCTTAATCGCCGGTCTGCATGCCCTTGGCGTACCGGCCGAGATGTCGCTGCCGGGCGCGGCCTTTGGGCAAACGGCGCGGCTGCCGAAAAACGGCGCTTGTTTTGACGCGCCTTCTTTCTATGAAATTACTGCTGGTCGCAAGAAACTGCTTGGCAGCGCTCAGGTGCGCAAAGAAGGGGCGCTGCTGCAGCATGGCTCGCTGCTCTTTGACTTTGACCCGTCCGCGCTGACCAGTCTCTTAAAGTTTCATGACGACGGCGAACGGGAGCGCTGTGAAAAAGTGCTGCAGGCCAAAGCGACATCGCTGCGCCACATCCTGGGTACCGTGCCGGACACTGCGGCCGTGGCCCGCATCATGGCCGGTGAGTTCGGCCGGGCGCTTGGGCTTACGCTGGAAGAGGGACGGTTGACGGCAGAGGAAGAAGCGCTGGCGGAGCGACTGGCAGTCGAAAAATTCGGCGCCGACAGTTGGAACTTTAGTAAATAAAGCCGTTTTGGGGCGTGCCGGCTTGACCGGGCGCACCGTTTAGCGTTACGATAGACTTTGGTCGTGTTGGTCGGCCAGAGTCTTCTTTTTCATTTTAGATATAATACTGCGGAAGAGTTACCAGGAAGCAAGGAGGACCCTATGGCGAAACCTGTGTATGTGATCGGACATCGTAGCCCCGACACCGATTCCATCTGCTCCGCCATTGGCTATGCCCATTTGAAGCAGGCCCTTGGTGAGTCCGCCGTACCGGCCAGAGCGGGCAAGATCAATGCGGAGACGAAGTTTGTCCTGGAATATTTCGGCGTTAAAATGCCGGCGCTAATTAATGACTTTTATCCCCGCGTCAAAGATATTATGACCGATCGCGTGGTGACGGTCAGTCCCCAAAGTACTGTGCGCGAGTTGGGCCAACTAATGAAGCAGCATAATGTTAAGTCCGTCCCGGTGGTGGAAAGCGGCAGCACCCTGGTCGGTATCGTCACGGTCGGCGATTTAGCGAAACGCTACTTTGACGAACTGGAAATGCAGGACTTATCCGAGGCTGGCGTAGACTATGCCAGCGTGCTCAGGGCGCTGGACGGCCGGCTGGTCTGCGGTCAGGATCTCGATCGGCCGGTAACTGGCAAAGTGCGGATTGCGGGGGCGCGGACGCAGACGATGGCTCAATTGGTAGAACCGGGCGACATTGTGCTGGTAGGCGACCGGAATAAGGCTCAACTAGTCTCTATTGAACAAGGCATCGCCTGCCTGGTAGTAACCGGCGGCGCCGCGGTTACGGACGCGGTAGAGCAGTCTGCCCGTAGCCGGGGCGTGATTATTATTAGCACTCCTTATGATACTTACACATGTGCCCGGCTGATCAACCAGAGCATTCCGGTGCGCATGATAATGCAGACCAAGGTGGTCGTGTTTAAGCCTACGGACTTAGTAGCCGATATCAAAAGCGTCATCGTAGCCACCAATCATCGTAATTATCCGGTAGTGGAAAACGGACGCCTTATCGGACTGATCAATCGGGATCGTCTGATCGTGCCCGAGCGGGAAAAGGTCATCCTGGTAGACCATAATGAGCCGGGCCAGGCAGCAGAGGGTATTGAAGAAGCCCAGATTGTCGAGATTATTGATCATCATCGTCTGGGCGGGTTGGAAACAAGTGAGCCTATTTTCATTTGCCACGAACCGGTAGGAGCGACGGCTACCATCGTGGCCAACATGTACTGGCACCGCCATATCGATATTCCTTCGCAAATTGCCGGACTGCTGCTAGCCGCTATTCTTTCCGACACACTGCTGTTTAAATCGCCGACGGCTACGCCTAAAGACCGGGAGACAGCTGAGAAGCTGGCAGCAGCAGCCGGGCTGGATATTCAGGAGTTTGGCCGGGCAGTCTTGAAGGCGGGATCAAGTATTGCCGGCTTGACTCCGGCCGAGTTGATCCAGAGCGATCTCAAAGAGTTTTTGATTGGCGAATACCGGGTTGCGATTGCCCAGGTTTCGGTGATGGAGCCGGCCGAGCTGCTGGGCTTAAAGGACGAACTACTGCAGGCGATGCAGTCGCTGCGGGCCAAAGAAAACTACGATTTGGTGCTGCTCATGATCACCGACATCTTAAGCGAAGCCACCCATCTTGTCTTTGTGGGCCAGCCGGCGGCACTGGTTAGCCAGGCTTTTGGCCAGCCGGCTCGCGATGGGGTACTTTATTTGCCTGGCGTCATGTCCCGGAAAAAACAGGTTGTGCCGCCCCTAATCGAGGCGGCGCGTGCAAAAGTTGGCGCCCCGTAAGGGTCGCCGCTTTTTTATCTTGAGGGAAACCCCAAAATCGACAGGAAAAGCGCGCTTTGTGGAGAAAATACTTATGTTTATGTTTGTGGATAATGTTGCCTGATAACCGGGAGGAAAAATGCGAAACCTATTCGATAGATTGAACGAGAAACAGCTAGAAGCCGTCACCCATATCAACGGGCCGCTTTTGGTACTGGCCGGAGCAGGGTCAGGCAAAACACGGGTTTTGACTTGCCGCATAGCCTATCTGCTTGAACAAGGTGTGCGGCCGTATAACATTTTGGCGATTACCTTTACCAATAAGGCGGCCGCCGAGATGCGCGAGCGGGTCAACGCGATGGTGGGCATACAGGCCAAAGAAGTGTGGCTGAGCACTTTTCACGCCTTTTGCGCCCGCTTTTTGCGCATGGAAATCGATCATTTGGCAGGGTTTAATCGTAACTTTGTCATTTATGATGCGTCCGATGCCTTGGCTTTGATAAAAAGCTGCCTGAAAGAACTCAACCTGGACGAAAAACATTTTTCGCCCTCCGGCCTGCAGGCCGCTATTTCTAACGCCAAAAATGCCCTGCAGGACGCGACAGACTTTGCGGCGCAGGCGGATAATTTTTATGGACAAAAGGTGGCCGAAGTCTATCGTCTCTATCAGCAGAAACTGCAGCAAAACAATGCGGTTGACTTTGACGACCTGCTGCTATTGGCCGTCCGCTTGCTGGAAAGAAATGAGGAGGTACGCCGCCGCTACCAGGATAAATTTCAGTACATCCTGATTGATGAGTACCAGGATACGAACCGGGCGCAGTATTTGCTCGCCCGGCTTTTAGCCGCTAAACACCGCAACATCTGCGTGGTGGGCGACGCCGACCAGAGCATTTACGCCTGGCGGGGCGCCGACATTCGCAACATCCTTGATTTTGAGGCCGATTATCCCGATGCCAAAGTTATCAAATTAGAGCAAAACTACCGTTCAACCCAGACCATTCTCGCTGCCGCCAACGCTGTGATCGAAAACAACACCGGCCGCAAGCCCAAGGCGCTGTGGACGGAAAACTCCCGTGGCGAGCCGATAACCCATTATCTGGCCTTTGATGAACGGGACGAAGCCCGGTTTATTGCGGATACCGTCACTAAACTCCATACGGTGTATCGCGCGTCTTATGGTAGTATGGCGGTATTGTACCGCACCAACGCTCAGTCGCGTGTCATCGAAGAAGCCTTGATGAGAAACGGTATTCCCTACACCATTGTGGGCGGCGTCAAGTTCTATGACCGTAAAGAAATCAAGGATATCCTGGCATATTTGCGCGTCATCTTGAACCCGGCCGATGCGGTCAGTCTGCTGCGCATCATCAATGTGCCGCGGCGGGGCGTTGGCGATGCGACGATTGCCCGCCTGACCGATTATGCCGCGCAAAACGGAATTTCCCTTTTTGATGTGGTGTCCAATCCCGACATGGTGCCCGGTTTGACGGCGCGGGCCAAGCGGCCGCTCGAAAATCTCGCCGAACTAATTTTTAACCTGATTGCCGTTAAAGACCAGTTGCCGGTAGCTGACTTAATTGAACGAGTGATGCAGGATTCGGGCTATCTGGCCGAACTGGAAAAAGAGCAGACGCCGCAGGCCGATGGACGTATCGAGAACCTGCGGGAACTTTTGTCTGTCGCCAAAGAGTTTGCCACAACTGCCGCCGAAGACACCCTGGAAAACTTTCTGGCCCATGTGGCGCTGGTGTCCGACATCGATACGGCGGAACTGGCGGACGAGCGGGTAACGCTGATGACTCTCCATTCGGCCAAGGGACTGGAATTTCCCTATGTTTTCCTGGCCGGCATGGAGGAAGGAATTTTTCCGCACAGCCGGACCTTGATGGACGAAGAAGAGATCGAGGAAGAGCGACGGCTGTGCTATGTAGGCATCACGCGGGCTGAGCGCAAACTGTATCTAACCAACGCTCGACTGCGCACAATTTATGGCAACACGGTCATGTATCCTCCGTCCCGTTTCTTGGCCGAAATCCCGGCAGAACTATTCGAGCGGCATGGCGGCCCTGCGCGTCAGACTGCCGCCGGTGCAGCCGTTAGTCCTGCGCCAGCGGCAACGCCTCGCCCGGCGCCGGTCAGACCGTCGGCCGCTGCCGTCAGCCGCCCGTCCGCACGGGAGTGGCGGGTCGGAGATAAAGCGCAGCACGCCAAATGGGGAGTGGGGACGATTGTGGCCGTGCGCGGCAGTGGTGACAACCAGGAAGTGCATGTTGCCTTTCCCGGGCAGGGAGTGAAGCAATTGATGGTTAAATTTGCCCCCCTGACGAAAGTTGAGTAACGGAGGACTGAGTATGCAAGCGGCTATTCCCGCCACGCTGGAGCAAGCCGCCCGCGAGGCTGAACAGCTGCGGCGGCAGATCCATTATCACAATCACCGGTACTATGTGCTTGACGCACCGGAAATCAGCGATGCTGAGTTTGATGCGCTGATGCGGCGCTTGATTGCCATCGAAGAGGCCTATCCGTCGCTTATCACGCCTGATTCGCCTACCCAGCGCGTGGGCGGCGCACCGGCCGAAGGCTTTGACCGGACTCTTCACCTGACGCCGATGCTCAGTTTGGCGAATGCTTTTTCTGCTGAAGACCTGCGGGCTTTTGACAACCGGGTCCGGAGCGGTCTGGGCGTAGATAAAGCAGAGTATGTCGTTGAACTAAAAATTGACGGTTTGGCAGTCAATCTTGTGTACGAAGCCGGCCGCCTGGTGCGGGGAGCAACCCGCGGCGACGGGCAGTACGGCGAAGACGTGACGGCCAATGTCCGCACCATCCGGTCGGTGCCGCTAGTATTGCCGGTTAATGACCCTCCGGCTCTACTGGAAGTGCGCGGCGAGGTTTATATGCCCCGGCGGGAATTTGACCGACTGAATGAGGAGCGGCAAGCAGCCGGGGAGGCGCTCTTTGCCAATCCGCGCAACGCGGCGGCCGGTTCGCTCCGCCAGTTGGATCCGCGTGTTACGGCCCAGCGGGCGCTCGATATTTTTGTCTATGCAACCGGCCGGCGCGAAGGTCTGAATATGGAAACTCATGCTCAAACGCTGGAAACGTTGGCGGCGCTTGGGTTTAAGGTTAATCCCCATTATCGCGTTTTCGGCAGCATTGAGGAAGTAATTGACTACTGTTACAGCTGGAACGAGCGACGCGTCGATCTGCCCTATGATATTGACGGCTTGGTCATCAAGCTGAACAGTCTGGCCGGCCAAGCGCGGCTCGGGGCAACGGCCAAAGACCCGCGCTGGGCCATTGCTTTCAAATTTCCGGCTGAGCAGGCGACGACCATTGTCGAGGACATCTTTGTCCGGGTGGGCCGCACCGGCGTGTTGACGCCGACGGCCCAGCTCAGGCCGGTCCGATTAGCCGGCTCGACCGTAAGCCGGGCGACGCTCCATAACGAAGACTATATCCGCGACAAAGACATCCGCATTGGCGACACCGTCATAATTCACAAGGCCGGCGAGGTCATTCCCGAAGTGGTAGCGGTAGTGGCATCCCGGCGCAATGGGAGTGAGCGGCCGTTTGTCATGCCCGACCGGTGTCCCGAATGCGGCAGCCCTGTTGTTCGCGAACCGGGCGAAGCGGCGCATAAGTGCGTTAATTCCGCCTGCCCGGCTATGCTGCGCGAGGGGCTCATCCATTTTGTCTCTCGCGATGCGATGAATATCGAAGGCCTGGGGCCGGCCGTCATTGGCAGCCTACTGGATGCCGGTCTGGTCCGCGATGCCGCCGACCTGTACGCTCTCCGCTTTGACGACCTGACGAAACTTGACCGCATGGGGCCCAAGTCGGCGCAAAATCTGCTCCAGGCTATCGAGGCCAGCAAGGAGGCCGGTCTGGCCCGCCTGCTCTTTGCCCTGGGAATCCGCTTTGTCGGGGCCAAAGCCGCGGGGACGCTGGCTCGCCACTTTGGCAGCATCCATGCCTTGGAACGGGCTACGGTGGAGGAATTGATGGCGCTGGAAGAAATCGGCCCCAAGATTGCCGAAAGCGTCGCCAACTATTTTGCCGACCCGCAGAACATTGCCCTGGTACGCAAACTGGAAGCGGCCGGGGTGAAAGTGACGGAGGAGCGGCCTGCGGCTAAGCGGCAGACGCTGGCCGGTATCACTTTTGTCCTCACCGGGACGCTCGCGACCATGACCCGGGCCGAGGCGACGGAGCTCATCGAGAGCCGGGGCGGCAAGGTTTCTTCTTCGGTCAGCAAAAAGACCAATTATGTTGTCGCCGGCGAGGAAGCAGGCAGTAAGCTGGATAAGGCGCGCGAGCTCGGCATTCCCGTCTTGACCGAGGGTGAATTCAAAAAGCTGCTGGAAGCCTAATCACCAGTTTTCGCTAAATTTGGACAGGTATGGTATAATATAAACTATGCGAACTTTTGCGATTGGATGGTGAAGGAAATGAAAATTTCGCGCAAAGACGTTGAGCAGGTGGCGTTACTATCCCGTTTGGAAATTAGCGACCAGGAAGCCGAACGCTTTACGCAGCAGCTTAACGCGATTTTAGAATATATGGACGTGCTGAACAAGGTAGATACCGAGGGCATTGAACCGACCGCCCACGTTCTTCCCCTGAAAAACGTGCTGCGCGAGGACCGGGTCCAGCCGTCTCTCGACCGCCGCCTCGCCCTGAGTAATGCACCGGAAGAGGAAGAGGGCTACTTTAAGGTGCCCAAAATTTTGGAAGGTTAGGGGGAGTACCGTGAAACTGTATCAATATACCGCGCATGCGCTGCATGAAAAACTGCTAAAGAAAGAAGTGTCAGCCCGCGAAATCACCGAAGCCGTATTTGGCCGCATCGATGCGGTTGAGGGCGAAATTCGGGCCTACATTACCCAGACGCGCGAGCAGGCCTTGGAGCAGGCGCAAAAAGTGGATGAGAAAATTCGCCGGGGCGAAAAGATTAGTCCCCTTGCCGGCCTTCCCGGCGCCATAAAGGACAATATCTGCACGAAAGGGATAAAAACGACCTGTGGCTCTAAAATATTGGCCAATTTTGTCCCTCCCTACGACGCTACCGTTATGGTTAAATTAGCCGCCAACGACGCCGTTATTGCCGGTAAAGCGAATATGGACGAGTTTGCCATGGGCAGTTCGACGGAAAACTCCGCCTTTTTCGCTTCGCGCAACCCGTGGGATACAGCGGCTGTCCCCGGCGGCTCGAGCGGCGGGTCGGCGGCGGCCGTAGCCGCCGGTGAAGCCGTTTGGGCGCTGGGTTCGGATACGGGCGGTTCAATCCGCCAGCCTGCCGCTTACTGCGGTGTTGTCGGCCTCAAACCCACCTATGGCCTGGTATCCCGGTTTGGCCTGGTCGCTTATGCCTCGTCGCTCGACCAAATCGGTCCCATCACCCGGGATGTTACTGACTGCGCTCTGGTACTGAACGTTATCGCCGGCCATGATGCTCATGACTCCACCTCCATCCGGACGGACGTACCTGACTATACCACGGCGCTTGTTCCTGATGTCAAAGGCCTGAAAATCGGCCTGCCGAAGGAATATTTCGTCGCCGGCCTGGACAGCGCCGTCGAACAGGCCGTGCGCCGGGCCGTCGACCAGTTTCGGGCGATGGGCGCTGAAATCGTCGAAGTTTCCATGCCCCATACCGAGTATGCCTTAGCCGTTTACTATCTGATTGCTCCAGCCGAGGCCAGCTCCAACCTGGCGCGGTACGATGGCGTGGGCTTTGGTTATCGCGCCGAAGGCAATGACATTGTTTCCATGTATAAACGGACACGCAGCGAAGGGTTTGGCGCTGAAGTCAAGCGGCGGATTATGCTGGGTACTTATGCCCTCAGTTCGGGGTATTATGATGCTTACTACAATAAGGCGCTAAAAGTGCGGACGCTGGTTAAGCGGAATTTCGACCGGGCCTTTGAACAAGTCGATGTGCTGATCACGCCGACAGCGCCTACCACGGCGTTTAAAGCGGGGGAAAAAGTCAACGATCCGCTGGCCATGTATTTGCAGGACATTTTCACCATCCCGGTCAACCTGGCCGGCGTGCCGGCCATTTCGCTGCCTTGCGGTTTTGCTGGCAACCTGCCCATTGGCCTGCAGCTCATTGGCAAGCCGTTGGGCGAGGCGACCATTTTGCGCGCCGCCTACGCGTTTGAGCAGAATAATGATTACTACAAGCGCCTGGCGCCGCTGGGGGAGGTTTAAGCCATGGATTACGAAATTGTCATTGGCCTGGAAGTTCATACCGAACTTAAAACCAATTCCAAAATTTTTTGTGGCTGCAGCACCAAGTTCGGCGCCGAGCAGAATACCAATGTCTGCCCGGTCTGTCTTGGCTTGCCGGGAGTACTGCCGGTTCTCAACCAAAAAGTGCTGGAGTTCGCGATCCGCACCGGTTTGGCGCTAAACTGCCAAATCTTGCCGTTCAGCAAGTTTGACCGCAAAAACTACTATTATCCCGACCTGCCGAAAAACTATCAGATTTCCCAATATGACTTACCCATCGCCGTTAACGGCTACCTGGATATTGAGGTGAATGGCGAGGTTAAGCGCATCGGCATTACCCGTGTACATATGGAGGAAGATGCCGGTAAGCTGGTTCACGCCGGTACCATTGCCAACGCCGATTACGCGCTGGTTGACTATAACCGTACCGGTGTCCCTTTGCTGGAAATTGTTTCCGAACCGGATATCCGCTCGCCAGAAGAGGCAAAAGCCTATCTGGAGAAACTCAAAGCCATTCTGCAGTATATTGACGTGTCAGACTGCAAGATGGAGGAAGGGAGTCTCCGCTGCGACGCCAACATTTCCCTCCGGCCGCGGGGGTCCGCCCAATTTGGCACCAAGACAGAAATCAAAAACCTCAATTCGTTCCGGGCCGTCCAGCGCGGGCTGGAGTATGAAGCGGCCCGGCAGGCCCAAATCCTGGACGAAGGGGGCACCATCGTCCAGGAAACCCGTTCCTGGGACGAGGGAAGAGGGATTACACTTTCCCTCCGCAGCAAAGAGCAGGCCCATGACTATCGGTATTTTCCCGATCCTGATCTGGTGCCGATCGTTGTTGACCCCGCGTGGGTGGAAGAGATCCGCCGCAGCTTGCCCGAGCTGCCCGATGCGCGCAAAAAGCGCCTAATGGACAGCTATGGCCTTTCTGCCTATGACGCCGATATTATTACTGCCAGCCGGGCCATGGCTGATTATTTCGATGCAGTAGTGGCCCATGAAGTAGACCCCAAGGCCGCTGCCAACTGGTTGATGGGCGAAGTGGCCAAGCACCTCAATGCCCAAAACATTGATATTACCGACTGCCCGATCAAGCCGCAGGATTTGGCCGGAATGCTGAAACTGATTGATAAGGGGACAATTTCGGGTAAGATTGCCAAGACGGTATTTGAGGAGATGTGGACCAGCGGCAAGGACGCCGAGACCATCGTGAAAGAGAAAGGTTTAGTTCAGATTACCGACGAGAGTGCCATTGTGGCCGTGGTCGAGGCCGTTATCGCCGCCAATCCGCAGTCGGTGGCCGACTACAAGGCCGGCAAGGAACGGGCGCTCGGCTTTCTGGTCGGGCAGGTAATGAAACAGACAAAAGGCCGGGCCAATCCCGAACTGGTGAACAAGTTGCTGCGCGAACGGCTGTAGCCGCTGATTTTATTCATCCGCCCAACCTTATAACATAGTAAACTAATTTTTCCAACAGGAGCGCCGTGGTGGCGCTCCTGTTTTTGTGCATGAAAGCAAAGATGCTCGCGCATAATGGTACTGTTACGCTAAAAAAAGAGGGAATGTTATGTTGCCGGAGCAGGTGCCATGGGGTTTAAAAGAGGTACTGCTTGTCCATGTTTTGCGGCTGGTGACCGGGCTAATTCTCGTGCGGGGAGCGTTTCCGCTATTTTTTGTCGCCAGTCCTTTAGTTATTGAAGCAACCGACCGGCTGTTGGTGTTGGCCCTGGTCGGGCTGGTTATTCACCGGCATGGCGCCAAGTGGCAAGAATGGGGTGTTTCTTTCCGGCACGGCGTGCAAAACAGCCTGCGCGGGCTGGCCGGTGGCGCCGTCTTACTCGGCATCAGCCTTTACAGCGAGCGGCTCTATGTTTCTGTTTTTTTTGCTATGCCGGCGCAGCACCCTTTGATTGTGCAGGTGCAAAACGCCGCCACGTGGCGTGACTTGGCCGTCCCGCTGTTTTTAGCCGCACTGGCGGCGCCGGTCATGGAAGAAGCATTATATCGGCTGCTGACCTTTCCGGCGCTTACAGCCCGCTTCGGCTTATGGGGCGGCGCACTGGGCAGTGCCGCTATCTTTGCCTTCTTTCATTTTAATGTTTACTGGTTGGCGGAGATGATGGTAGTCGGCGTTGGATTGGCCTTGCTGTATTATTGGACTGGGTCGCTAATCAGTGCCGTTGTTGCCCACTCTTTTATCAATACCAGCAAAATCCTTATGTTGTTCTTAGGTATACCACTAGTCTAACGAGGTGAAAAACATGCCGCAGTGCAAAAAATGTGGAAATCGTCGTCTATTCGGTTCCAGCAAAGTTCCGTCGGTTGTACCCTATACAAACGGGCCCGTCTCGGGGATCATCGGCCACTTTCATACGGCCGGCGAGGTAGAAACCATTACCAGTATGGGAGTTGATAAAGAAATCACTACTTTGGCGTTTCGGCGGCCGGAAGACTACTTCGACCTGTGTTTGGAATGCGGTAGCCCGGATTTGGAGTGGTCAGGGTCAAGAGGTATTTGAATAGAATATAACGAATTTTCATTATTAACGCTAAGTGAGAAGGGATGATTTAATTGACCAAATGGCAGGAACTTCCGGTAGAGAAACTCCGTTTTCATTGCGACGAGAGTATGTTTAACTTTGAAACTACCGAAACCGTCCCGCCGCTGGATGTTATGATTGGTCAGGAACGGGCCGTCAAAGCCGTTGAATTTGGCCTTTTCACGAAAAATCCGGGCTATAACATTTTTATTTCCGGTTTGGCGGGAACCGGCAAAATTACTTATGCTAAGGCTGCGGTGCGCAAGGTTGCGAACGACGAACCGGTACCTGATGACTGGTGTTATGTCAATAACTTCGAAAATCCTAGTCAGCCGATTGCACTGGCGTTGCCGGCCGGTTTAGGGCGGGGCTTCTGCCAGGACATGCAAGAACTGGTCGATAATCTGAAAAGCGGCATTTCCAAGATGTTTAGCAGCGATGATTACGAACAGGCGAAAACGGCCATTGTGAAAAAATTCCAAGCGCGCAGCGCAGAAATCATGGAGGCCTTTGCCAATAAGGCCAAGCAACACGGTATCCTGCCCCAATGGACCACTACCGGTTTTGCCGGGGTTCCCATCACCGACGACGGACGGCCGATAACGCCGGAAGAATATCAGCAACTGGATAAAAATAGACGCGAAGAAATTGAAAAACAGCTCATGGCCGTTCATGAGAAAGCCATGGAGGCCATGCGCCTGGTGCAGCAGGTGGAGCGCGAAGCCCGTGAAGAATTGAAAGATTTGGACGCTAAGGCGGGCCTTTTTGCTGCCGGCCATTTGATTGACGAACTGAAAGAGAAATATAAGGCCTACGCCAAGGTGGTCCGTTATCTTGAGGCCGTCAAGCAGGATGTAGTGAAAAACATCAACGACTTTAAACCGACGGCCGCCGAAGACGAAAACAATCCCTTTCTGCTGTTTAAGCGCAACCTCCACGATGCCAAAGAGAAATACCGGGTCAACCTACTTGTCGATAACCGCGACATCGACGGCGCCCCGGTGGTTGTCGAGACCAACCCGACGTATTACAACCTCGTCGGCCGGGTTGAGTATGAAACGCGCATGGGAGTTGTCAGTACCGATTTCACTATGATTAAGTCAGGCGCCCTGCACCGGGCCAACGGCGGCTATCTTATCCTCAATGTTCGGGATGTCTTGGCTAATATCGGCGCGTGGGAAGCTTTGAAGCGGGTGCTGAAGACCAAGAAAATCGTGATTGAAAACCTGGGGGAGCAGTATGGCGCTATTGCCATGGCTTCGCTTAAACCGCAGCCCATCCCGGTTAATGTAAAGGTTATTCTCATCGGCAACCCCATCCTTTATCACTTACTATACGCTTACGACGAGGACTTTCGTAAACTCTTTAAAGTTTATGCCGACTTCGATGTGGAAATGGACAACACACCGGTAAACATTCAAAAACTTGCCGGCTTTATTGCCAGCACCGTGCGGCGGGAAAATCTAAAGGACTTTGACCGGACGGCGGTCGCCAGGGTGGTAGAATATTCAACGCGGCTAGCCGGCAGTCAAAACAAACTTACGACCCGGTTCAGCGAAATCGTCGAACTGTTATGCGAGGCTGATACCTGGGCTACCCAGGACAATAGCCCAATCGTTACGGCTCGGCACATCGAGCGTGCCATTGAGGAAAAACGGCGGCGGTTTAACAAGTACGAAGAAAAACTGCAAGAAATGTTCGCCGAGGGTAAGCTGCTGATCGACACCGACGGGGAAAAAGTCGGCCAGGTTAACGGCTTAGCGGTGCTAGCTATCGGCGAGTATATGTTTGGCAAGCCGTCGCGCATTACGGCCAATACCTATCTTGGCAAGAGCGGTGTGGTCAACATCGAACGCGAAACCAAAATGAGCGGGACCAGCCACAGTAAAGGCGTAATGATTTTAAGCGGTTATCTCGGCCAGAAATATGCACAGCGGCAGCCGCTGACCTTGACGGCCAGCCTGACGTTTGAGCAGCTTTATGACGGGGTGGACGGCGACAGCGCTTCCAGTACCGAGCTGTATGCCATCTTGTCCAGTCTGTCCGGGCTGCCGATCAAGCAGTATATTGCCGTTACCGGCTCGGTGAACCAGAAGGGCGAGATCCAGCCGATCGGCGGGGCAACCCAAAAAATTGAAGGCTTTTTTGCCGTGTGCAAGATTAAGGGCTTGACCGGCCAGCAGGGTGTGATGATCCCGTACCAAAATATAAACAATCTCACGCTTTCCGACGAAGTGGTTGCGGCCGTACGAGAGGGTAAATTCCATATCTACCCGGTACGGACCATTGACGAGGGAATTGAAATTCTTACCGGTGTGCCAGCCGGACAGCTGCAGCCTGACGGCACTTATCCGCCGGGTACCGTCCACTATCTTGTCAGCAAAAAATTGGAGGAATATACCCAGACACTTGTTAAATTGGGGAAGAGTGTTGAAGCCGGACAAGATGGAGCCGAAAAAAACGAAAACTAAGATAAAAAATAATATAACCGCAGAGTGAGTGGCAAAAGCTATTGACGCCACCCGCTCTGCGGTTTAATCTGTTTGTAGGCAAAGAAAGGAATGTATATATGACCAAGCAAGTTACAGTTATTCCTGTACAAAAAGGAAAAAGCTATAAAGTTGAAGTTACCGGCCTCGGTCATAGCGGCGAAGGAGTGGGGCGGTACGAAGGGTTTACCGTGTTTGTGCCGGGGGCGTTGCCCGGCGAAACCGTTGTTGCGGCTATTACCGAAGTCAAAAAAAATTACGCCAAAGGCGTGTTGAGCAAAGTGCTAATGCCGTCGCCTGACCGGGTGGAGCCCTTATGCGCCCTGTTTCACCGCTGCGGCGGCTGTCAGCTCCAGCATCTAAGTTACGCGGCGCAGCTCACCGTTAAGCGCCAGCAGGTCGTCGATGCCATTATGCGTATCGGCAAACTGGACGGTGTCGTGGTCCATCCCACGCTACCGGCGCCGAATCCATGGTATTATCGCAATAAAATGCAATTTCCGGTTGGGCTTGCCGGCAACCGGGCAGTGGTGGGCTGTTATGCCCAGGGGACGCATGATATTGTTGATACTGAGCACTGCTATATCCAGCATCAGGCAAACAATATCATCGCTGCCGTCATGCGCGACGTCGTGAACAAGCTAGGTATCGCCACCTATGACGAGCGGACCGGGAAAGGCGTCATCCGCCACATCCTTGGCCGGGTGGGGACGGCTACCGGCGAAGTAATGGCGGTAATTGTCACTGCGACCCGTGAACTGCCGCACCGGGAACGCCTGATTGCAAAGCTCACCAAAGCAGTGCCTGGTTTAGTGAGTATTGTGCAAAATATCAATCCTAAGCGCACTAATGTTATTCTCGGCGAAGAAACCAGCGTCATCTGGGGAAAAGAGACCATCACTGACCGACTTGGCGGGTTTGTTTTCCAGATTTCGGCGCGGTCTTTTTTCCAGGTCAATACCGAACAGACCGTCAGGTTATATAATAAAGCGGTAGAATATGCGGGGCTCACGGGCGTAGAAACGGCGATTGACGCGTATTGCGGCACCGGTACCATAACCTTGTTTCTGGCCAAACGGGCCGCGAAAGTATACGGAATTGAGGTGGTCGAACCGGCGGTGCGGGATGCTTGGCTAAATGCCCGCCGAAACGGCGTGGATAATGTAGACTTCATCGTCGGCGACGCGGTGGACGTTATGCCTAAGTTGTATAAAAGCGGCGTTCGTCCCCAGGCGATCGTTGTCGATCCGCCTCGCGCCGGCTGTGACCGCCGCGTGTTGGAAACATTTGTCCGCATGCAGCCTGACCGCATTGTCTATGTCTCCTGCAACCCCGCCTCGCTCGCCCGTGATTTGGCCGTACTGGCGGAGTGCGGCTATATGACCAGGGAGATTCAGCCGGTAGACATGTTTCCGCAGACAAGCCACATCGAGTGCGTGGTATCGCTTAAAAGAAAACACAGTGAGTAAAGCCTTGCGCAGCAAGGATTTATGGGTTTTTGGAAGGAATTGGATATGTTTCCGTGGGCGGGGGGAACACCTGATTTAAAGAAGTAGTAATATTGTTGTGATAAAATTAAAGCGAAATTGTTTTATCGATATACATGGGGGTGTTAAATAGAATGAGTAAAAATGTTGTTATCCAAGAATACCAAAATGAGGTCGAAATACCTGTATATATCTCGGTAAGTAGAGTAGGTAAGAATTTGATTAAACGCATGCTTAAAGGAAAAGATGTTATTAAAAATAGACTATCTCCTAGTACACAATATGGTCCGAATACTTTTATTGCTTTTAGTAAAAATGGAGAAGAGTATATTTTTACTAATAAGAAGGATTTTTGCGAGGTAAGTACATTTGGAAATGAATGTTATTGAAATCAAGAGCGGTTATCGAATGAAAAATGGTTATTTATATCTTACTCCTAAGGCAAAACAGTAGAGTCCGTATAATTGTGTAAAAAGGAATTATCAAAAAAAGAGCCAATTCAAAATCCTCAGTTAGAATGAAGCGGCAACAACATTCAACGAGAGGTGATTTTGAAATGGCTCAATACCAGATTAACATTGATTCGAAAATTTTGCATCAACTTTTTTTAAGCAATGCAAAAGATGCGGCAATGGCGTCTTTTTTGGAGGAGGTATTGAACCAGATTTTACAAGCACAAGCCACAGAACAATTGCGTGCTGAGCGCTACGAGCGTACAGACGAGCGTCAAGGTTATCGTAATGGAGTGTACCCTCATCGACTTACCACCCGTGTTGGCACGATCACCCTAAAAGTACCACGGTTTCGTGACGGTAAGTTCTCAACCGGAGATGTTTGCCCGCTATCAACGTAGTGAGCAAGCATTAGTGCTGACTTTGATGGAAATGGTCGTAAACGGTGTGTCGACCCGTAAGGTGGCGCAAATCACAGAAGAACTTTGTGGCAGCGAGTTTTCCAAGTCGACCGTATCAGACCTTTGTAAGCGCCTAGATCCAATTGTGCACGCTTGGAATGAACGTCCATTAAAGGATCAAAAATACCCGTTTGTCATGGTAGATGCCATGGTCATTAAAGTCCGTGAAGAAGAACGTGTGCGTTCACGTGGCGTAATGATTGCCGTTGGCATAAATGCTGAGGGCTATCGGGAAGTCCTGGGGATTATGCTGGGCGACAGCGAGTCGGAAGCCAGTTGGAGTGAATTTTTCAGCTGGCTGAAGCGGCGGGGCTTGTGTGGCGTTGATCTGATTATATCGGACCATCACGGTGGGCTAATCCGTGCTATCCGCCAATACTTCCAAGGAGTCACCTGGCAGCGTTGCCAAACGCATTTTATACGCAACATCTTGGATGCGACGCCGAAGTCCTTGCAGCCGGAAATTCTTGCTCGGGTAAGAGCCATTTTGGCTGCGCCGGATAGAGAAACTGCAGTAATGCTTCTTAACGAAACGCTTGCCGCTTATGAAACAAAAGCGCCAAAGGCAATGGCTATACTAGAAGCCGGCTTTGACGATGCCATAGCCGTTTTAGCCTTGCCGGAAAAGTATCGTAAACGCTTGCGTACGACTAATGGGGTTGAACGTCTCAATGAAGAAGTTCGACGTCGCGAAAGGGTCATTCGGATTTTCCCGAACCGGGCTTCTGCTTTACGTTTGATTGGCGCTTTACTCATGGAAATCGATGACAAATGGGCAAGCGGCAAAAAGTACTTGGATATGACCGATTATTGGGATTGGCGTGAACGACAAACTCATATCACGGACAGCAAAATTGTTAAAATATGTTAATTGCTTCAATTTTAACTGGGGATGATTTTACACATAAATTAGGACTTGATCTATGTATGGCTATAATGACAGAAAGAAAAGATTAGAGTATTATAACGACTTGGATCCTGGGTCTGGCGGGCATAGATATTATTTATTTGAGGACTATCCCCATGAAATAGTTTATACTACAGAGAAAATTAATCCCGATATTCTGCGAATGATAAAGTCGGATGGAAACCTGCAAAAATATGAATTTAAAGTATCTGGGTTTAATCAAGCTAAACATGAGTTTGAGATGACAGTAAAGAAGTACTGGTCTTATTTTAGATACGCTATGAGAATTTAAAGCTAAAGGTCACTAATGTAAATTGCTGCGGCTCTCAAAGTGCCTTTAGTTGCTATTTGGGTTGCGCTTCATATGTTCTCTGATACCTGTTGTGTTGAGTAAAAGAGCTGAAGAAGTTATATAGCTGTGTAGAATCTAGTCCTTGCTAAGGAAGACCAAGGTTTTGAACATAAATTCATATGCGGAGGTTACTAATGGTGAATTGGTGTCAATTATCGAACACTAGTTGTGTGATACAAAAAAACATAATTGAAAAAATTATATACTTTTTACTGATTGCTTATGCAGCTGTTGCTACCATTTCAATTTCTGCATCAAATATTGTAATATCACTTGCTTTAGTATTAGCTATTATTCATTATGCAAAGTATCCGACAACAAACTTAGGTATCGACAAAGGACTATTAAAGGCGATATTATTTTTTTTATTTGCCATGTTTGTTTCCGCGGTTTTTGCTTATAATCCTGCACTGGGATTTCCGGAGATTGGGCATACAGCTTACCGGACGGCACCTTTATTTTTAGCATCGTCATTTATAAAGGATAAGCGTCAATTGTGGATAATATTATTGGTCTTAATTGCAGCATTTACTGTGAATAATTTTTATGCAATATGGCTAGGGGTTAATGGTAACCTTAGGGCATCCGGTATTAGGGGGGGACCGATGATTTTAGCCGGTTATCTAGTACAATTAATACCGTTAATCTTTATTTTGTTCATCAATAATATTTGTAACACAAAGGATAGACGTTTTTTGGGCTTAGCGATTTTTATCGCGTTTTTAGCTTTGTTGTTTAATGGTACACGGGGGGCGTGGATTGCTGTTGCTGCAGTACTCTTTGCATATGCAATTCTTCAGGTGCGCAGGAATACGAAATTAAGCTTAGTAGCATTATTATTTTTGATTGTGTTGATTATCTCGCTGTTCAGTAATCAGATGTTTTATGACCGGGTCAAAACTATAACCGACATAACATTCCAGTCTAATTCAGAAAGATTATTAATGTGGCAAAGTGCGTGGCACATGTTTTTGGATCACCCGTTGACCGGTGTGGGGACAGGAAACTATGGCGATCTTTACCAAATAAAATATATTTCACCCCAAGCGCAGGAACCATTCCAGCGACATGCTCATAACAACTTTTTTCAGGTATTGGCTGAGTATGGGTTGATAGGTTTTATCGCTTTTTCTTATATGTTTGGATATATTCTTTTTAATGCTTATGTAAAACTACGGGATAACCAAAACAATATATGGGCGCTGGCAGCTATATTAGTGACTTTGGGACTATTAGTACAGGGACTTACTGAATATAATTTCGGGCATTCGGTAATTATGCGGTTGTATTGGTTTTTGCTCGGGCTGTTTTATGCAGCGGGACGTATTTACGGGACGTATTTATAAGTTAACATTACTATAGCGTTACGGAGATACATATGTACAATAGCATCCTCATCATCAACCTCATGTACATCGGCGACTTATTATTTACCACCCCACTTATCCGCGCTCTGCGCGCCAACTTCCCGAGCGCCCATATTGCCATGCTGGCGGATAAGAAAAACGCCGACGTAATCAAATATAATCCACACCTTTCCGAGCTAATTGCCATTGATAAAAAAGGATATCACAACAAGTTAAAAAATTACATCGGTCTGATTAGCGATATCCGCAAACGTCAATTCGATCTTGTTATTAATCTCCATGCCAATGAGCGGGCTTCGGCTATCGCGGCTTTTAGCGGCGCTAGGGAAGTCATTGGCTTTGCTGCCCGCCCGTTTGGCATCTTTTTTGACCGCGTAGTAAAAGAGCGGCATGATGTCCACCAAGCCGATGCTTATCTTGAAATCCTCAGGGAGCCGGGGATTGCGCAAGTAGATAACCATGGCCTGGAAATATGGGTGGACGAAGGCACGGAGGCTAGGGCAGACAAGCTTTGGCAAGAAGCTTTTGCTGATAATAGTGTTGATACCCGTAAGGTCATCGGTCTCAACACCGGCGGGAGCTGGCCGACTAAGCGCTGGACTAAGGAGGGATTTGCTGCTCTTGCCGACCGGTTGCTGGAAACCGGCTACGGCGTGGCATTTTTTGGCGGTCCCATGGACAGAGAGGACGTTGACCAAATACTTAGCCTGATGAATAAGCCGGACCATCCCAAACTGGCCGTATTTACCGGCAAGACGACACTGTTGGAGACCGCTGCTTTGATAAAAAAATGCGCCGCGTTTATCAGCGGCGACTCTGGCCCCATGCATATTGCTGTCGCGCAAAAAGTGCCGGTAGTAGCAATATTTGGCCCTTCTGACCCGGTACGCTATCATCCCTACGATCAGCAAAACGCAGTTGTTACAGCAGGACTTTTGTGCCAGCCGTGCGGCGAACATGCATGCAGCCGCAGGCATGAATGCATGGAACGAGTAACTGTGGATATGGTTTGGGAAAGAATAATGAAGCGAGTATAGAACATCTAGCAGAATTTGGTGTTTGGGCAACATGCGTTAATTTTGCAGCTTTACAGCCCTGATCCCATCTTTACCCGCCACCAGGACACCGCTTGCACCGCATCAACCGTCGCCTTAAGCTCGGCCTTGTCCGGCGGAACTGCTCCCGGACGGTAGTAAGGCGTATGCTCGGTAGCATTAGTACTGATGCGGCCGATGTAGTCGTACGTCACCCACAGATCGCTGCCGATGCCGATCCCCGCGCCGTGCGTAAGGCTGCGGCCGAGGGAATAATAGACAAAACCGCGCGGGGCAATAAGTTCTATCAGGGTGGGGGCGATGTCGAGGTGGCTGCCGTAAGCTGTTTGCGGCAGAATATTTTTATGTATGCCTTGACCGTACAGCACTAACGGCACGGCGTAGCGGACAAATAGCGGCGGGTTTGGTTCGATGTTCATCCTGTCGGCATGGTCGCCGGTGATGGCAAACAAGCTGTCCGGATAGCGGCGGTACATTGCATCAACAAAATCAGCTAGTACTTTATCGGCATACCAGAAATGACCTAGTTTTGCCAGCCAAGCTTTATCTTGCCGGAAAGTTTCAGGCAAGATGGACGGGCTAAACCCTTCTTTGGCCAGGTCGACGGTATATGGAGGATGGTTGGAGATAGTAAGAATTAGGTGGAAACTTGGCTCGCTTCCATCCCAAATACGCTCTATTGCTTCAAACAAAAATTTATCTTCAATGCCCCAGGCGTTACCGGGAGCTTGACCGATATCACCGGCTCCGTAAAACGCGTCAAATCCCTGGGCCAGGGCGAAATCGCGGATGCGCTGCCAGGAGGGAAAACCGCCATACCAGAAATATGTCTTGTAGCCGAGGCGTTTCATCTGCACAGCTAACGCCGTTGGGTATTGCTGCCGATAGGTTTCCGGCTGGTAGTTGGGATAGAGGTTAACTTCGGCCAGCCCGGTGATTAAGCTGCCCAAACTGCTCATTGTACCATGACCAGCCGGCACGAAGGCCGAAGCGCAGGCGGCATTGTCGCGGGCGGCGATGTTTTTTAGCCCGTCAGCTATATGCAGGTTGTCATATTCCGGCAAAAGCGGCCAGGCAGCATAGCTTTCACCGACAATTAAAAAGATATGACGGGGCCTGGGGATAAGCGCGCCGTCAGCTTCTTTGCGCAAATAATCGTCCAAGTTAGCCGTTACCGGTTGTTTGCCGGTTAAATTGGCGGCATAATTGGCAACGCGCGTCGCTGTGAGATTTAGAGCAGTCGCTTGGGCTAGCATTTTGTGCATGCTCCAGGCCCGATACAAGGCTTGCACATCGTCAAGCACGGCTTCATTAAGAAATTCATCGCGGGTGACCGCCGCGTTATGCCAGTGAACCGAACCGGCATAACCGAGGCTGCCGCCAAAACGGGCGAAAACCATAAACCAGGCGATAGCGAGCACAACCACGGTACGAAACCCTCGGCGCAACCAGCGGTTGGTAAACCGGGGAACCGGTAAATTACGCGTGTTAAGCCACCAGGCCAGTAGCCAACAGCCACCCACGGCGCCGGCAATGGCGGCAGCGAGGCGGGGAATGAGATCATATTCTTTAACCAAGGTAGATATAATTGCTTGGACATCATCGCGGAACGTATTGAAAATAAGTGGGCTAAACACGGTGTGGAATTGTTTGTAGTAGGGCAAACGGGCCGCGAATAATAGCGTGAGCGTAAAAATAAAGGTATAGCCGATAATACGACGCAGTCTTTCTGTGCGCAGTGACGGACGAATAACGTTAATCAGGGTGCAGAATATAAAACTAAGCAGGGCAGCGATGCCGGCGCTCTTAAGACTAATGCGGCCGCCGTAATAGATGGATGTCGCGATATCGACCCAGGTTATGCCTGGGCTTATATATTGTGGCAAAAGGGCAATAAAGGCAATGCGAAAAAACATTAATAGCATCCATATAAACGTGTAAAGTTTTAAATCTTGCTGGCAATTGAGCCAAAACCGTTCCCAACGAGTCATTATTATATTTGCCCCTCTCAATAGACGACTGTTAACGGTACCGTGCCGACTTCTATTAGTAGCGGCAATCGGCCGCCAGGGTCACCGTCAAGTTGCACCGGCTGACCGACCGGGCCGTGAATTAATATGGAGTTGGCCGGTAGCACGGTTACCTGACGATGCTGATTTAACCGGCCGCAAGCGAGATGAAAAATATAGGACGCCAAAGAACGAATAGTGCCGCTCGCAAATAAAACGGCGTACAGCTGTTGATCGGTAAGACGTGCCTGGTTGGCAACTACAAAACGCCCGGCATAGTAATGGCCTTTTGCCACGATTAGCGCTGGCGTGTGGTAACTATGTCCGTCAATTTCTACGGTATAGCGATGCGGCCAGCCGCGAGCGGTATAGGTTGCTTTTATTAAAGTTTTTATTGTCTCATAAACATAGGCGAAGCGTGAGAACAATTTTTTCTTTAGCAAACTTACGCTATTAACGACATAAGCATCGATACCAACACCGGCTACAGCGACAAAATAGCGCCCATTGGCTTGGGCGGGCCAAATGGTTGCCGTATTGGCCCGGGTTAGGACGCGGGCGGCAAATGTATCCGGACAAGATGGCACATTAAGTTCTCTGGCAACGAGATTAACCGTTCCTACCGGAAATACGGCAAGTAATGGCAATTTATTTGTCAGACCGCTGGCCAGCATTCCGTTTATGACCTCGTTAAGCGTACCGTCGCCACCAGCAGCCACAATAATGCTGGCGCCAGTACGACAGGCTTCGGCGGCCAACGCTATGGCATGTCCAGGATGCAGTGTTGGCTTTACTATTGGCATGATGCCGCGCGACGCAAACGCCGTCAAAAGCTTTTTTACCCGTCGCCGCGTGCACCAGCCGGCAGCAGGATTATGTATGATCCAGATATTGGTATGATTGCTCATAGATGCTCCTGTTGATCATAGCATTATTTTCCAAAAATAATATACCATATCATCTCCAACCTGCATATCGTTACCGACGGCCCATTGCGGGCAAAGCTTGTCCAAATGTTTGGCATCCATACCTATAAAATCGGCCGTGACGGTTTTTTCTCGTATGTCTTTAGCATCGATCCGGACTGGATAGCCCACAAAATTGGCCATGTGGTGTTCTTCGGCCTCTTGGGGGCTACGCTGCAGTACGCGTTGCGGCGGCCATACCTGGCGGCAGTAATCGCGCTTGCCATTGCCTGTGGCGACGAACTGCACCAATATTTTGTTAGCGGCCGCAGTAGCCGTTTTGGTTATATTGTCTTGGACAGCATCGCTGCGATTGGCGCAATTATTGTCATACATAGAGCATTTGCCAAAAGACGGGCTCAGGCTTGACTTATTTGAAAAATTGACTTATTTTGCTGTAGTTATGCCGTCTTTACGGAGTAACGCGGGTAATCCCGGGTATCCGGGTGAAGTGGTGGTCAAAAGTGCATATGGTTGTGTAGCCCCATTCCAACATCCTGGCAGCGATCAGGGCATCTGACCATTTAATGTTCTTTCCCCAAAACAGGTCTAAGGAAGTGTGGACTACGCTGGCTTCGATGCCGAGAGGGAGTACGCCGGGCAAGTTAAACCAGTCTCTGACGGTAGCAACTATTTCTTCCTTAGGAACTTTCATTCCGGATAATACATAGATAACATCGGAAATCACAGGCTCAGGCACCAAAAGGACTATCTCACCGGCTTCGGCTCTTTGCAGGAGGTTAAAGACCTTACTAGCCTGGTCCGGGACATCATTTAAAACCGCCCGCAGGACGATATTGGCATCAATAACCAAGTTCTTTACGCCGGTCACTTTCCATGTTCTCCCTCAGTTCGTAAGCATTAACGATCTTTTCTGTATTTGCGTATTTCTGCAGCCGTCCGATCACTTGGGCGGCAGTCGTTGGCCTTTCAACAACAACGACACCGTCATATCTTACCCGAAAGCGGACTTTGCCGCCATTGGGCACACCTAAATAGTCGCGGACTGGCTTGGGGATAGTGACTTGTCCTTTTTCGGTAACAGTAGCCCATGCATCATATTCTACCGGCACCATTTTGCTTACCTCCAACCATAATTCCTTACATATTATTATAAAGTAATGAAAAAATGCCGTCAAGGCAAGGGGTCAGGCTTGACTTATTTGAAAAATTGAATTATTTGGGCGAAAAGTATGGGCCGTTTTTCCGTGGGCATTGCTTAGCGTTATCAAAAAGTTTTAAAAAGTTCTTAAATGAACAAAGACGGCCGGGTTTGGGCCGTCTTTTGGTATAATATGGTATAATATGGTCAGGAGTATTTTTCGGGAGAAAGATAGCTTTAGCATGCAGCATGCGCTAGGTGCTTTTGCTGTAGCCGGATAATTCAATGGCTTCTACACTTTCTTGATTATTTTATCTCGCATTTCCATGACATTTTATATCCCCCTGGCGTTTTTACAATATAACCTGATTTTTCAGCTTCTTTTAAGAAATAATATACGGCGCGGGCTAATGCTTTAGCCTCATATGGCGTGCGGGAGCTTATAAAAAATTTTATAAAAATAAAATATGCTGTTTTGTTTACCATGATTTTTAAACTTTTAAAATATGGATTTGTCGAAGAAGCATATTTATTTTGGCTAAAACTGCGGGATTTTCATAAAAAAGAGTTCCCCTGTTTACCATTCATCCCGTGGTGTTTATTTGTTATGATGGCGCGGGTGGAGTTTTTACGAAAAAGATTTAAGAGAGCGGTAAAACGATTTTTACTCTAACAGTTTTTTGGAGTACGCAAAATAGTTATGACAAATTATGACAAAGTTCGCTATTGCTTTAAGATATGTCGAAAAATTATAATTGAGTTTAGTTGATAGATACTTTTCTATACTAGATCCTCGCCAATAGAAAGCGGAGTGATGCGATAATGCAGTCTGAAGCACATACGCCAGCTGTCAACGTGCATATGGGACAAGCGGCGGCCTTGCCACTGGCGGTACGGCTGGGGCAATTTCTATCTCCGCTTTTGCTAGCAGCGGCCGACTACTTTGCGGTCGTTGCGGCCATTTATAGCGCCGCCTGGTTGCGGGGAACTTTTCTGCCAAAGCTATTTCCCGCCCTCTTGCCGTTTCACTTCGGCCATACTTACATATATTTTGTAATTCCCGTTGTGTATTTGACATTTATTGCGGCTCAAGGCCTGTATACCAAGCGCCTGCCCTTCTGGCAAGGAGCAGGGCTGTTATTCAAGGCATGCAACTATGTTATCATATTAGTCATTGGAATTGTATATTTTTTAAAAACCGGGCATGTATCGCGAATATTTACCGTTGCCGTTTGGGGGCTGAGTTTTGCTTATCTTGCCGCAAGTCGTTATGTTCTCAAGCACCTCCTTGCTCGGGCCGGCCTTTGGCAAAAACCGGTGATTATCGTTGGCGCCGGCAAGACGGCCGAACTTCTGGCCGGGGCGTTTGCTGCTGACCCTTATATTGGTTATAAGGTTGCCGGCCTGATTGAAGACAACTATGCTGATCGCCCGCTGACCCGCCAGTATCCTTATCTTGGGACATTTGACCAGGCCGAGAGAATAATAGCTGCCAGCGACATCAAAGATGTAATTATCGCCGCGCCCGGTCTTAATCGCGACCGGCTCCTGGCTCTGGTCAACCGCCTGCAGCCGCACGTAAGCAGTTTGACAGTTGTTCCCGACGTATGCGGTTTGCCGCTTGCCGGGATGGAAGTTGAAACCCTGTTTAACGAAAAACTGGTGCTGCTCAAGTTGCGCAACAACTTGGCTTTGCTTCACAACCGTCTGCTGAAAAGGGCGTTTGATATTGCGGCCAGTGTGGTCGGTGGCATATTTATTTTACCTCTGCTGCTAGTCATTGCGGCGGCAATATATCTAGATTCACCAGGTCCGGTGATATTCTCGCACCAGCGCATCGGCCAGAATGGCAGGCCTTTTCCGTGTTACAAATTCCGGTCAATGGTGGCTAACGCCCAGGAAGTGTTAGAGTCTTATCTTGCGCAAAACCCGGCTGCCCGTGAAGAGTGGGAGCGCGACTTCAAACTGAGAGACGACCCGCGGGTAACCAGAGTTGGCAAATTTTTGCGCAAAACCAGTTTGGACGAGCTCCCCCAGATCATAAATGTAATCTGCGGCGAGATGAGCCTGGTCGGGCCGCGCCCGATCGTAGAGCAGGAAGTAGTCAAGTATGGCGAGTATATTAACGACTACTATCTTGTGCCGCCGGGTATTACAGGGTTATGGCAGACCAGCGGACGCAATGATGTCGACTATGAAACGCGCGTTCAGATGGATTCCTGGTATGTACGCAACTGGTCGCCGTGGTTAGACATTGTCCTCTTGTTCAGGACCATAAAAGTTATACTAAAAGGGGAAGGGGCGTATTAAATGCAGAAAATACTTGTCACCGGCGCCAACGGCCAGCTGGGGCGCGCTTTGCAAAGACAATTTTGCGAAAAATATGAACTTGTGCTTTGCGATTTGCCTGAGCTCGATATAACCAATTTCAAAGCTTGCCGTGATGCTGTCCGGACGTATGGGCCGGACATCGTCATTAACGCCGCCGCTTATACCAATGTCGAGCGAGCCGAAGACGAACCCGACGCCGCCTATGCTGTCAATGCCATTGGCGCTCACAACCTGGCGCTCGTCTGTCGGGAGGCGAATGTTAAGCTGATACATATCAGTACCGACTACGTCTTCGACGGCGCCAGGGGTACCCCTTATTCCGAATACGACGCTCCTAACCCTTTATCCGTCTATGGCAAGAGTAAGTTGTTGGGAGAGCAGCTTATTCGTGACACGGGCGGCTGGTATTTCATCGTCCGTACCGCTTGGCTGTACGGCGACGGGCATAATTTTGTCCGCACCATGCTGCGCTTGGCCGGTGAACGACCGGAAATCGCCGTTGTCGCCGACCAGTACGGCACTCCCACCTATACTGTTGACCTGGCCGCTCTCTTAGAACAGATCATGCACACTGAATACTACGGTATCTATCATGCGACCAACGCCGGCAACTGTACTTGGTACGAATTTGCCTGTAAAATATTTGAATATGCCGACAAAAAGGTAGCCGTGCGGCCGATAACGACGGATGAATATCCCACAAAAGCCAAGCGGCCGCGCTATTCCGTACTGGATAACCACATGCTTAGACTTCGAGGCTTTGATATCATGCGCCCGTGGGAAGAGGCGCTTAAAGACTATATAGCAAACGACTGTAAATAAATGTGGAGGCAGATTGATGAAGACTATATTCGTGACGGGTGGCGCCGGCTTTATTGGTACCAACTTCGTCCGCCATATGCTTAGCACATATCAAGATACGACCATTATCAATCTGGACAAGCTCACCTATGCAGGCAACCTGGACTCACTCGCCGATGTTTTAAATAACCCCAGGCACATATTTGTTAAAGGTGGCATCGAAGACCGCTCATTGGTCGAATATCTTCTCGCGCAATACCGCCCTCAAGCGGTCGTAAACTTTGCTGCTGAATCCCATGTCGATCGGTCTATCGACGGCCCGGCAGCCTTTATCCAGACCAATATCGTGGGTACTTTTCAATTGCTCGAAGCAGTCCGCGCCTACTGGCAGGCCTTGGCGGAAGTAGAAAAAGAAAATTTTCGCTTTCTCCATGTCTCCACTGACGAGGTTTACGGTTCGCTGGGTCCGGAAGGCTATTTCACCGAGGCTACACCGTATGCCCCGAACTCACCCTACTCAGCCTCCAAGGCCGCGTCCGATCACTTAGTTCGCGCTTGGCATCATACATATGGGTTGCCTGTTCTTACCACTAACTGTTCCAATAATTACGGTCCGTATCAATTCCCCGAAAAGCTTATTCCCCTCATGATCCTCAACGCCCTCGACGGCAAGCCGCTGCCTGTTTATGGTGACGGGCGGAACGTGCGCGATTGGCTGTATGTTCTCGACCACTGCCGGGCGATTGACACCGTCCTGCGCTACGGCCGTCCCGGCGAAACGTATAATATCGGCGGAAATAACGAAAAGGCCAACATCGAAGTCGTTGAAACTATCTGTGATATTCTGGATGAAATGCAGCCCAGACCGGACGGCTCGTCATACCGCACACAGATAACCTTTGTTCAGGACCGGCCTGGCCACGATCGTCGTTATGCCATTGACGCGTCGAAAATAAAACGTGAACTTGGCTGGCAACCGCAAGAAACATTTGCCACCGGCATCCGTAAGACGGTTGAGTGGTATTTGGCTAACCGCGCCTGGTGTGACCGCGTTACTGACGGCAGCTACCGCCGTGAACGGTTAGGGCTTGGTCTTAAATAGAGCGATAAAACCAACGATGCGAGGTGTCCCATGACCAGAAAAGGCATAATCTTAGCCGGCGGCTCCGGTACCCGGCTGTACCCCTTGACGCGGGCGGTGAGCAAGCAGCTCATGCCCGTCTACGATAAGCCGATGATATATTACCCCCTGACTACCCTTATGCTTGCCGGCATACGCGATATTTTGGTCATAACTACCCCTAATGACAACCATTTGTTTCGCGAACTGTTAGGTGACGGCAGCCAGTGGGGGATAAATATCAACTACGCCGTTCAGCCTTATCCGGGTGGTCTGGCCCAAGCCTTCATTATTGGCCGTGAATTTGTCGGCCGTGATAACTGCTCGCTCATATTAGGTGATAACATTTTCTACGGCCACAGCCTTACCGGGCACCTGCGCCGGGCAGCTGCCCAGAAAGACGGTGCTACCGTCTTTGCCTACTGGGTAGCCGACCCCGAGCGTTACGGAGTGGTCGAGTTTGATCAGGACGGCAAGGCGGTCAGCATTGAGGAAAAACCGAAAAATCCAAAATCCAACTATGCTGTCACCGGTCTGTACTTCTACGACAATGACGTGGTTGATATCGCCGCTAACCTAAAGCCATCAGAGCGGGGCGAGCTGGAGATCACCGATGTAAATCGGGTATATTTGGAAAAAGGTATGCTTAATGTCGAGATTCTTGGCCGCGGCTATGCCTGGCTGGACACGGGAACCCACGAGTCGCTTTTAGAAGCGGCCAATTTTATCGAGACCATCCAGAAACGGCAGGGCCTCATGGTCGCCTGCCCAGAAGAAATCGCCTACCGCATGGGCTATATCAGTGCCGACGAGCTTGCCGCTCTGGCCGACCCGCTCAAGAAAAACGGCTACGGGCAATACCTCTTAAATATACTTAACGGAGGCGGGCAACTGTGAAAGTGATTGAGACTAAATTGTCTGGCGTACTTCTCATTGAGCCCGACGTATACGGCGACAACCGTGGCTATTTTCTTGAAACCTGGAATGCCGCACGGTATAGAGAGTACGGCCTGCCGGAAAAGTTCGTCCAGGACAACCTGTCCTTTTCCCGCCGGGGCGTGCTACGGGGCTTGCACTTTCAAAACCCCAACCCCCAAGGCAAACTGGTCTACGTCATCCAGGGCGAGGTATTTGACGTAGCGGTAGATATCCGGCCTGGGTCGCCTACCTTTGGCCAGTGGGTAGGGGTGACGCTGTCGTCTGATAACAAGCGCCAGCTCTACATTCCGGAAGGCTTTGCCCACGGTTTTTGCGTCCTGAGCGATACAGCTCTTTTTGCGTACAAATGTACTGATTTTTACAACCCTCAGGCCGAAGGCGGCATTATCTGGAATGACTTCGATATCGGCATTGCTTGGCCGGTGAGTGAGCCTATTATAAGTGACAAAGATAAAGCAAATCCCCGCCTGCGCGATATCCCGTCGGATAAGCTGGCAGGGTACAATATCGGCTAAACAGAACGAATTAAAGAAAAAACTCGTTTAATATAGAGGTGCTTTTTTGATGCAGCAGTTTTCCATCTCCCCACGGGAAATGATACTCAGCCTATGGCGCAACCGAGGTCTAATCAATACGCTTGTTAAACGGGAAGTGGCTGGCCGTTATCGCGGGTCGATGATGGGCAGTTTGTGGTCGTTTTTTAATCCAGTATTTATGCTCGCTGTTTATACTTTTGTATTCAGTGTGGTGTTCAAGGCCCGCTGGAATTCTGGCAGCGATTCTAAAGCAGAATTTGCTCTCGTCTTGTTTGTTGGCCTGATGGTTTTCAACTTGTTTGCCGAATGTGTCAACCGGGCGCCAGGCTTGGTACTTAGTAATGTGAACTATGTTAAAAAAGTAGTCTTTCCCCTGGAGATTCTGCCATGGGTCGCTATGGGTTCGGCCCTTTTTCATATGTCCATTAGTTTAGGCGTATGGTTCATTTTTTATGTGTTATTGTTTGGCATACCGCCGGTTACCATTCTGCTGTTTCCCTTGGTGCTGCTTCCGCTGATCATGCTAACCGTGGGGCTCTCCTGGTTACTTGCTTCGTTAGGGGTTTACGTAAGAGACGTAGCACAACTTATCGGTATTTTTACTAATACACTCATGTTTCTTTCACCTATTTTCTATCCGACTTCTGCATTGCCAGCAGAATATCAGCCGTTATTGCTCTTAAACCCCATTACGCCGGTGGTGGAGCAGGCCAGAGACGTCCTTATCTGGGGCAAGGCGTCGGAATGGACGTTATTTGTAATTTATCTTATTTTCACAACTTTCGTCGCCTGGCTTGGTTTTGCCTGGTTCCAGAAGACGCGAAAGGGGTTTGCCGATGTCCTCTGATATTGCTATTCGTGTCACCAATCTTAGCAAGTGTTACCAGATTTACGACAAGCCGCAGGACAGACTAAAACAATTCATATTGCCGCGTTTGCAGCGCCTTGCCGGGCGGCAGCCTAAGCAATATTACCGCGAGTTCTGGGCGCTCAAAGACGTGTCGTTTGAGGTAAAAAAAGGCGAAACTATCGGCATCATCGGGCGTAATGGGTCGGGCAAATCGACGTTGCTGCAGCTTATATGCGGTACTCTTACCCCGACAAGCGGCACGGTGGAGACCAATGGCCGTATTGCGGCGCTTCTTGAGCTAGGCTCCGGCTTCAACCCGGAGTTCACAGGGCGCGAGAATGTATACATGAACGGCGCGCTTCTCGGCCTCAGCCAAGAGGAAATCGATGCCCGCTTCGACGACATCGCTGCTTTCGCTGATATCGGCGATTTTATCGAACAGCCGGTGAAGACCTATTCGAGCGGTATGTTTGCACGCTTAGCATTTGCGGTTGCAGTACATGTTGATCCTCAAATATTGATTGTCGATGAAGCTTTAAGTGTTGGAGATGGCTGGTTTCAGCACAAAAGTATGGCAAGGATGCGTAAACTAATGGAAGGCGGCACAACCGTTCTTTTTGTTTCGCATTCAATTGATGCAGTAAGGTCACTTTGCCAGCGCGCAGTATGGCTTGAAAATGGTGCTGTAAAACTGATTGGTGATTCAAACGATATAACTAACCGGTACATGAATGATGTATTCATTGAACACAACCGTTTAGTTATGGCTTCGATAAGTGAATTTTCAAAAAATGAAACCGAAAACTTAGAAATGCTCTCAGCATCGGATGACCAAGAAGATGATAATGCTGTTCTGCCATCAATTAATCTTGATAATTACAATATTGTAACTGTTCGTGATGTATCAGTCCTTAATAGCCATGGATTAGTAACAGATAAAATTAGGCAGGGAGAACCTTTTTCCATATCTATTAGTTTGTTAGTGAATTCCACAATCCGTGACTTGAGTGTTGGGATATTGATTAAGGATCAATTTGGCCTTGAACTTACTGGAGAAAGCATATTTAATAAGTACAGAAAAGGTTTGAATTGTAAACCCGGTGATCAGATCAAGGTAATATTTAGGTCAAAAATGATCTTGCGAGGCGGGCAAAGTTATTCTGTTGCGGTTCGGCTGAATAAAGTGTCGAAGTGGGACAGATCCGATAATATTTTGCTTTTTTGTAATGAGATTGCTGCTGTTTTCGATGTAGTTGCCGACTCGGACGGTCCGATGTGGTTCAAATTTAAACAAGATTTTGAGGTTGATATTCATGGATAAATGGTATCTATACTGTGATCCTGACAGCAAGGAAATACTTGAGAGTTCAGCTCCCAAAGCATTTCTGGTAGGAAGCGATTTCGGCTATGGTAATTTTGGTGACATTCTCCAATTAAAAGGAACAATTCGGCTGCATAACAGTATTGGCAGTTTTATACCTATACCTGTATTCGCCGTTGAATCTATTAGTGATCAAAACTTTATCCTTTATGCAAAGAGGGTATATGGGGTTTCTTGTATATTATTTGTTTCGCAGAAACCTTTAGATTTTTCAGAGTCAGGACTTTATATTGAGAAAGCTCTGAATTTTAGAGCGGTTGAATTAATGCACTTATACGGCGGCGGATTTTTAAACGGAAAATGGGGTGATTATGTTCTTTCATTAACAGAGTTTCTAATCAATTCATTAAAAATACCAGCTTATGTTATATCAGGGCAGCAAGTTGATTCCATATTTTCTGAAAGAGTAGCAAAGCACATTGTTACTTTTAAACCGCTCATGGTAGGCGTAAGAGATGAGTTATCTCGTCAAAATTTGGCCAATAATGGTATTGCCGCCTCATTCTCTTTTGATGACGCATATGAAGAGTTGAAAAAACTTGCGTCTGGATTTGATGTTGATGTTAGTCGCGGGTTGTTGTTACATTTAAATCTTTCGACATATACCGGAAACGATAATCAGCTTTCTTTACTGTGTGATCACCTAAATAAGCTAACTACCACTGAGGCTGCAAAAGGCGGCGTGACTGTTATTAATGCGTTTAATGACAAACGGCACTTTGTCGTTGATACTCTTTCTTCGATAAAGGAACTGGAAAAACAGTTCCCTTTTGGTGACTATCGCGTTCTCGACGGCGCTTTTTTAGCTTACTGCGGCAAACCTTGTAATAAGAAGCGGATTTCTGCGTTAATGGCTTATTCATGTTCATACCATGTTACGCTGTTTATGCATTTACTGGGCGTGCCATGTTGGCTAAATAGTAATAACGACTATTACAGCCAGAAGTGCCTTGCGCTAGACATCAAACAAAGTTTTGAAGAATTCTTAGTAAATCCTGTGCTGCCAGATTATGAATGGAAAGTAGCCGCCAGAAAGCGCTGGCTTGAAGGGGTGGTTAACTGCATTCAAGGGTTGGTTTCTAAACGTAGAGAGATAACAGCTATCCTTGATTATGATCCTGTTGGGTTTTCACATAAATTTGTTTATAAGAGCAATGAAATAGCTTCTATTCATGATGTTGAGTGGCATAAAAACAATGCAACAAAGTACTGGGAAGAAGCCAGTCATTTTAAGTGGAGGCTTGCACTGGCGGAACAAGATATTGCTTGCAAAGAACAAGAGATCGCCAGCCTCAAGCAGGCCGTGGAAGAACGTGATGCGCAGATCGCAGCGGTTCTGTCTTCACGATCATGGCGGCTTACCAAGCCGTTGCGAGTATTGCGAAAGCTAGTTATGGGGGACTTTTGATTATGACACTTTTTTCTACATCTCTCTTTGCGAATTTCTCAGCAGGTACTTACACTTATATTCCAACTCAGTTTAAGGTAAATCGTGGCCTATTTCAGGAAATGGGGCTTACGTTAACTGGAGTTTGTTCCAGTGGCCGGCAGCTATGGATATTCGGTGATTATGATTTTGAAGTCCCTGATGATTGTTCGGTAACTTGGTTCGATTTCCCTGCTGAACGGTATTTGGGCCGTGAGCGGTTTGTGCCCCTAATGGTGGATAGCTGGGCAACAACGGTGGACGACCTTTATTTGCGAGGCTCGGCGCAGCCATGCGTTTTTCTGCTAACATCTGAGTATCTTTCGTGTCTCGTCGATCCCAGACCTGTGCTGCTGGCACTCAAGAAGCTTTCTTTGCACAATAGGTCTTCTGCAGTTGTGATTTATACCCCGGAACAGAAGGGTGTCAGATATTGGACAGAGGATGAATTTAAAACCTTTTTGCTAGCTAGTGGCTTTGAACTGACTGAACTCAGCCGAAAGCCATCAGGGATAGTTTTCAGCTGTAGCGTGTCGCCATTAGGTTATCAGCGTTACCTTGAGAGCTTAGGCTTACTGCACTCTGCTCTGCAAGCTGACTTTTTGCTGGTTACAACCGAAGATGCATCATTAAAGCCAACGGGCGGGATTGGTACATACGTTGCCAACATCAAGCGCTTTAATGACAGGTGTGTAACTCTATTTTGCGATCTCGATCCGTCAGTTGAAGCAAAAGATGGCCGAACGATATTAGTTCGATCAGTTATCGAGCATTTGTCATGGGAGCAGATGATTGACGGTCCTGGTTTGATTGAAGCAATTAAAGTCGTTCTCTTTACTTTACCGAACTTACGGATCTGCGAGTTTCAGGACTATCTATCTCTTGGGTTTAGGATTGTTCAGGCCAAGAAGACCGGGGTTCTTCCACAAAGTTTGTGGCTGCGAGTGTTCCTGCATGGTTCAGTGGATTACATCAAATTCGGAGAGCAGGATGAAAAAGCCTCAAATTATACAGTTGATGAATTGAAAATAACTATAAAAGACAACTATACTTTTAAGAATGTCGATGAGTGCTGGGTGCCATCCAATTACTTGGCGCAATTGTTGCAGAATGAGTTTGGCCACGAGGTGCATAATCTAACCATTCGAAGATTGCCTTTTGATTTGAGCCTTTTGCCAGAGGTGTCGCCTGTCAAATTTGGTCAGATCCGAAAAATTATATTTATTGGGAAATACATGCAATTAAAGGGGTGGCCGGATTTCCTCGATGCAATCTTCCTGCTTTACGGGCGATCGGCGTTGGACGGCATTCAAGAAATTATATCTGTTGGACCAGGCAGTCCAAGCGATGAGGATATTCATAGACTTGGTAAAATAAAGGCCTATAGATGGTTGAGATTTAATCATTCGGACTTCATAAAGTTTGTAATCGATAATCGCCAGGATGCCTTGTTTGTAGTGCCCTCGCGCGGAGAAAGCTACTCTTATGTAGTGCTTGAGCAATTGCTTTTATCGACCCGTTTTGTTGCCTATAATACCGGCGGTGCCATTGAGGTGGTTGATGATGAGCAGTATGTGAAGCGATTTTTTTCAAATCCGTCGCCAGAAGCTTTAGCCCAAAAAATCGAGGAGATAATTACATTACCTGTGGATAGCTACGAAGATATTGTTTACGAAAAGTCGGTACGAATTCTCAAGCGACAGCATGAAGTCAATAATACATACAAAGTGACATCTCCTGCTACCTTTACCTTAAGCCAATTGGAATGGGACTGGGCAGCAGCGACAGATATTACGATTTCGACACCTGTGTACAACACACCACTTCATTATCTTCGTGACTTGTTTAAATCCATTTTGGGATCGCAATTAAGACCCAAGGAATGGATTCTTATCGATGATGGCTCTAATAATTCGTACCATCAGGAATTGCTTCGCTTCGTTGAAGATTGTAACTCCGTCCTTCCCACGCGAGTCATAAGGCAGGAGAATAAAGGCCTTGCCGGCGCCAGAAACTGTGGTTTATATGCGTCGCAATCGAAATACACCTTCATGATTGATTCCGATGATGTATTGCTGCCTCAAACTTTAAGCGATGCCTTCGTTGCGATGCAGGTTGATAATTCTCTTATCGCAGCTACTGGTTTTGCGATCTACTTTTCTGAGCTTGCTGATCTGCCAGACGATTTATCTCCAATGCGTTATGGGTGGTATTGGAAACCCATCGGTGTACCTGAGGCTCGTGCTTTATCGCTTTACGAAAACCAGTTTATTTCAGCTAATGTTTTCATAGATACTGATAGGGTTCGTGCCGTGGGCGGTTGGGATCAGAGTGATCGCTCTACGTGGGAGGATTGGGCATTTTATACCAAAATGGCATGGTTAGGGAACCGTTTTAGCTTAATTCCTTCTCCAGGCTATTTGTATAGAAACACTCCTGGTAGCATGTCGAAAACTTACAACCGCTATTTTGGCCGTAGAAGGTTGATCCGTAACATTCCAGTATTGTCGCGTCTTGATGCTAATGTGATTCTAAGCCTCATTCACGCATCGCCTGGTCACCCGGATTCGGTCACAACCATACAGTTCAACAGCAGCGAAGTCTTATTTCCTAAAGAGATTGAACTTATATCTCTTGTCAGAACGATCAGGGGTAAAAAAGTGTGGCGACTTCTCTTGAAATTTTCATATTGGGTGTACTCTCTTTTAAAGCTTATAGGTAAAAATAGATAAGTTCTTTGCGGAGGGAAAAGTTGACTAATTCGAAGTGGTTTATTTATTTCGTTCGTTATCTTTATCACCGAATTCCGCTTCCTATACGTGTCAAATGGCGCATTCGTGAGATTGTTTCTCAATTTTTGAAAGTGTTCTTAAGCAGCATCCATGGTCGATCTTTTTGGGATGTACTACGGCAATTGTACGTTGCAGTCAGAAGACGACCGGTCTGGAGCGCTAGTGACGATTTATCTTTGGTGCAGTTGGTTCAGGATTTAAGCGTTCATTGTGCTATCTATGGGCCAGTAGGTCATGTAATTGCTCTGCCTTTGTTAAGTACAGGTGGCGCTGAGCTTGTTGCGCTTAATTTTGCGCAGGCGATACGCGAAATAGAACCGGACCGATCGGTTGTCATTTTGGTAGCGGATCAGAATGTAGTGAATAACCGCATCGAACTGCCGTCCGGGGTCAAATTGGTAGTGCTGGATCGTTACCTGGGGGGGGATTTAGGCTACCATCGCAAGCGTGCGTTGATGAAAAATCTTCTGTTAGCTTTACGCCCCAATGTTTTTCATAACATTAACAGTGAAGTCGCCTGGAGGTTGATCTTGGACGAAGGCGGTCGTATACGCAATTTTACCAAGATATTTGCCAGTATTTTTGCCTTCCAATTCGATCCGGGTGGTAAAAAGATTGGCTATGCTGCGTATTTCCTTCAACCAGGTTTGCCTTATTTAAGTGGTTTGCTTAGTGACAACCGTCGTTTTCTGAACGACGCGATTCGGGAGTATGCACTCGATGAGGCTAGCCAGCGGAAATTGAGGGTCGTCTACAATCCGTGTCGGATACTTGATGAGACGACTATTAGCCGATCTAGAGCCTTTATCCGGACACTTGCTGCACGCTCTCCTGGCCGACGGTTGCGTGTGCTGTGGGCGGGGCGGCTAGATGCAGAGAAGCGGGTGGACTTGCTGCTTGAAATAATACGTCACTGTTCATTCGCAGATTTCGTTGTTTTCGGTCACTGTGTTGTTGATGAAGAAAAAACTCTGCCGGTATTACCAAATCTTATTTACCGGGGACCGTTTTCGAATCCTCGGGAACTGATTACCGATAGTGATTTCGACGGTTTCATCTTTACCTCGCGGTGGGAGGGAATGCCTAACATAATTCTGGAAGTCGGTGCACTTGGTATTCCGGTAATTGCTCCGATGGTCGGTGGTGTTGGCGAATTGATCTATGAGAATACTGGCTACCCGCTTCCAGAGCGGCCGGACGTGGCTGATTATGAGTCCGCGTTGCGCCAAATTGCAGCAAATCCTGAAGACGCAGCACGCCGTGCCGAGGCGCTACTGAATCTCATTGAAACCCGTCATGCTTGGAACGTGTTCGTCAAGAGTGTAAAGGAGATTCCATTATATTTTTCCACTGTGGACGGATCTCGGGAGGAGGCACTCGGATGATTCCTATTTCCCCCCCAAAGGTATCTGTAATCATCCCCTGCTATAACCAAGGAAAATATTTGTATGAATCAGTCTCTTCGGCTCTGCTGGCGTATAGTGGACCATTGGAGATCATTGTTATCGACGACGGCAGCTCGGATCCCAAAATGCCATATTACCTCAACCAGGTTGCAATGCTTTCCGATTTTATTCGGGTTGTTCGACAGTCAAACCGTGGACTATCTGGAGCACGGAATGTAGGTATTGAGATGGCGACTGGGGATTTTATTCAGTTCCTTGACGCTGACGATTTACTGATTCCAGGAAAACTAGATGCCCAGGTGGCGCATATGATAGTTGCCCGCGATCTTGATGTGTCCGTGTGCAATTTTCTTATCTGCGATGAGACATGTAGTCATTTTTACAAGCCGGACGAAGCAATTGCGCGTTTCGATCTCTCGCTGGAGGATTTCCTCTACCGGTGGGAAAGGGGCTTCTCTATTCCAATCCATTGCGCGCTTTTTCGCGCCAGCGTGTTCGCGGAAACTTGCTTTGACAATGAGGTGCGCGCCAAGGAGGATTGGGTCTTTTGGTGTTCCCTTGCTATCAAAGGCAAAAGGATGGCTTATTTGCCAGGCCATTATGCGATTTATCGCCAACATGAAAATAGTATGCGTCGTTCTGTAGTTAGTATGGGAAAGAACTGGCTAAATGCTGCTCTCAAAATTGATTCCATGGTACATAAGATGGAACCGCTATTTTTCGATTCGGCAGTGTCATGGTTCGAGCAGTACTACCGAGGCCATCCTGAATATCGGAAGGAAATCTCCAGATTGCAGGCCGAGGTGCCATCATCCCAGCCAACGGGGCTATCAGCAGGTCCCCTGAACGTAGATTCTGATCTTTCGGATCAGCTGCTTGCGAGGCTTGGCTTTCTGGGTACGATAGTTGAATCTCCGTTGCTAACTGTCATTATTCCGATCTATAACCATTTTGACTATCTTGAGGAATGCTTGAATTCGCTTGCTAATCAGGGATTGACGGACATTGAGGTTATCTGTATTGATGACGCTTCGCCCGATATGCGGGTGAAGGCACTCTTGCGGTCTCTTGAAGGGAAGCTATCAAGACTACGGATTATCATAAATGAACAGAATCGCGGTGTTTCTGTCACGCAAAATGTGGCCGTTGAACTTTCCCGAGGCGAGTACATAGCCTTTCTTGATTGTGATGATGCACTGCCGCCTGGTGCGCTTGCACGGGTGAGGGAAGAAATTATACGGCATCCTGAAGCAGATTACTTCTTTACAGACCGCCTGGATGTCGACGAGTCTGGCAAGGTGCTTCGCGTTGCCAAATACGGGGGCTATGACCAAATCCGGCCACGGGGCCCCGAACATATTCGGAGCGATCTACTCGATGGCATGATCGCCTCGCACTTAAAGGTGATCCGTCGGCACGCCTATATTGCCGTAGGAGGATGTGACGAGGAATTGTCGGGGGTTCAAGACTGGGAACTGGCTTTGAAAATTGCGGAAATCGGCACATTTGTGTATATCCCAGAGCCGCTTTATCGGCATAGAATTCACTTAAAGTCGGTGACCAAGTCGGCTCGGGTCGAGCAGTTCCGTAAGACAAACATAGTTCGCCGGCGATTCATTCGGCGTTGGCTCGTCCCGACTGACTACCAGCCGCTTGAGCGCGCCGAACTACAAAAACTTATCCAAAGCGGGAGAGCTGGGGCCTTTAGAGTGTTCAAAGTAAGGGAGAGCTTGCCGTCTCTGGCTGATCTCAAGGAGTGTCAGTCGCGTGGGCAAGCATGCGTGTTTGATTTGCGTGGTTCGGTGCCGATTGACGTGATCAATTTTGTTCGCGAGTACAACTCATACGTGGATCTCATCTTATGGGACGATCCAGCCACCGCAGCGGCGTTAATCGGATATTTGTGGGGAGATGTGCTTTGGAGACAATGATATTGCCTGGCTATTTGGACTGCGAAGTCATCATTGTCACTTACAATACCGAGAATTTGCCGGCTACGTGTGTCGCGTCAATGCTTTCAATGACATTGGGTGCGTAATTGTCTGTATAAGTAGTGAAGTTAAAAGAGCGGTGAATTAAATAGGTAAAAAAGGTCAATGTATCTTAAGCAGGTTTAGGTCAAAAAGTGTGAATTGAAATAATTTACTCCATAGATGGGTTAAGGCATTTGAACATCTTTTTCTGCTAGTGCGGGGAATAGCGGCAGCACGGATTAGGTTTAGTGTATTGGGCTTGCAAAAAAGGAGCTGATGTAATGAAGATATTGGTTACTGGCGGGGCCGGATTCATTGGTTCCCATACGGTTGATAAGTTAATACATGAGGGTTGTCAGGTGACGGTTGTGGACGATCTTAGCACCGGCCGACGGGAAAACGTCAATGCTCAGGCTACATTTATCGAAATGGATGTGTGCAGTCCAGTATTGTTTGAACTGTTTGCAAATGTTAAGTTTGATGGGGTTGTCCACCTGGCGGCGCAGACGTCGGTACCGGTATCGATGGACAAGCCAGATTTTGATTGTCGAGTCAATGTACTGGGAACAGTGAATGTACTGGAAGTCTGTCGTCGTTTTGGGGTGCGTCGGGTAGTGCTGGCTTCGTCGGCAGCGGTTTATGGCGATGGAGTAGCCGTGCCGGTAAGGGAAGACGCTAAGATGGCTCCTGCGTCTGTTTACGGTTTGAGCAAGTTGACGGCAGAAACATATTTGTCCATGTACACGCGGTTGTTCGGTCTTGAAGGCGTGGTACTGCGATATGCCAATGTCTATGGTGAGCGTCAGGGCGACGGTGGAGAAGGTGGTGTTGTTAGCATTTTTACCAGCCGGATGGCTCGCGGTGAAGCATTGACAGTGTATGGCGACGGTTACCAGACGCGAGACTTTGTGTATGCAGGCGATGTGGCTAATGCCAATTGGCTGGCGTTGATTACGCCTGATGTCAACGGGGTATTTAATGTTGGTACGGCTAGTGAGACAAGTGTTAACGATTTGATACAGTTATTGACTGATGTAGCTGGACGGACAGTTGACATACAGTACTGTACGCCACGTCACGGTGATATATATCGATCGGCGCTGGATAACCGACTGGCTAGGGAAAAGCTTTGTTGGCAACCTCAGATTCCGCTTAGAGAAGGTTTGGCACGGACTTGGGACTGGATTGGACAGATTCAGAGTTAGAGGGATTATTGCTAGGATAAAGGTGTGGCTTCAATGTTTAAAGCCTTATCACTTATCATTCCCACTCTAAATGCCGGCAGCAACTTTGAATTGTTGTTGCAGTCAATAAAGAAACAAAGTATAGTTCCTCATGAAGTCATTGTAATCGACTCAGAATCTGATGATGCAACTCCCCAAGTTGCGCTGAAATATGGGTGTAGCGTTATTTCGATACGGCGCAAGGACTTTAACCATGGGGCTACCAGGCAGTTTGGCGTGGAACGATCAGGCGCTGATATAGTTGTTTTTTTAACACAGGACACAATATTAGCGTCTGCCAGTTCCTTAAAAAATATTATTGACTGCTTTAATGATCCGACCGTCGGCGCCGCTTACGGACGCCAGCTGCCCCACCTCCATTCTTCGCCCATTGGCGCCCATGCCCGGCTGTTTAATTATCCGCCGGAGAGCAGGATAAAAACGATGGGCGACGCCGCGGAATTAGGGATAAAAACTGCTTTCATCTCAAATTCCTTTGCCGCCTACCGGCGGGCGGCGCTGCAAGAAGTTGGCGGCTTTCCCGCTAATGTTATTCTTAGCGAGGATACCTATGTGGCCGCGAAAATGCTGCTGGCTGGGTGGAAGGTCTACTACTCCGCCGACGCGCAGGTTTATCATTCGCATGACTATACTGTCTGGCAGGAGTTTAAGCGCTACTTTGATATAGGCGTTTTTCATGGCCGTGAGTCTTGGCTTCGCGAAGCCTTTGGGCAGGCTGAGGGCGAGGGCTTTAGGTATGTTTGTTCCGAGCTGAGGTATTTATGGGTGAGCGGCAAACGCTTCATACCAAAAGCTTGTTTGCAAAATCTCGCCAAGCTGGTGGGCTATAAACTGGGGCTGCACGAAAAGCTTCTTCCTCGCTGGGTGAAAAAAAGGCTGAGTGCTAACAAACAATACTGGGCTCAGGCTTGACTTATTATAAATTAAAAGACGGCATTAGTGACGCCGTCTTTTGCTTTTTTTAGTATAATATGGAATAGTAGTGGACTGTGCTAATGGCTTACCTAATTGCATGTATGCATGATCATGTCAGGCTATCAGGAAGCGGGGGCGACCAATACCGGGGCGGAGCTGCAGGCGGCCACTCTTATCAGGCACCTGCGCCAGAACGGCTGCCAGGTGACGGTGATCGCCAAGAAACACACCTGGCGCAGTCCCTGGCAGGAAATGATTGATGGGGTAGAGGTGTACCGGGTGGGACCGCCGGGGCTGCGTCGCCTGATGGCGGCCGCCATTTTGTGGCGGCAGCGGCGCAAGTTTGATATTGTCCATGTGCATGGCCAGGATGGACTGGGGGTAGCGGCCATTACCTTGGCACAGTTGTTGGGCTTGCCTTCGCTACTAAAAGTTACCATGGCCGGGCGGGTGTTTGTGCGTACTGCCTGGGACAAGCCTTTTCCCCGGTCTTGGCGTATATTTCGCCGCCTATCCAATCTGCTGGCCCGCCGGGCAACGGCGTATATCGCTATCAGCCAGCAGATTGCCGAGGAATTGCCCCGGGCCGGGTATCACCGGGAACGGATTGTGCGCCTGCCTAATGGGGTAGACACCAACCGCTTTCATCCTGTAACGGATGAGAAACGAATAAGATTGCGGCGCGATTTGGGTTTGCCGGAAAAGGCGAAAATCGTGCTGTTTGCCAGCCGGCTTATTCCCCGCAAAGGGTTTGATTTGCTGTTGGCCGCGTGGCCGGATATTAAATCCAGGCATGCCAATGCCCACCTGGTAGTGGTGGGCGGGGGTCCAGCGGCGGCGGTCGGGGCGCTGCAGCGGCTTAATGAAGCCACCCCCGGCGCGGTTACTTATATTGGTGAAGTTGCTGACACCGCGCCGTATCTTCAGTGCGCCGATGTCTTTGTTTTTCCCTCGCGCGGCGAAGGTCTTCCCAACGCCTTACTGGAAGCCATGGCCTGCGGCTGTGCGTGTGCCGCCTCCGACCTGGAAGGCTGTCAGGAACTATTAGACAGTGGGCGGTGCGGCGTATTATTCACTAGAAACGACGCCGCTGCGCTGACCGCCGCGGTATGCGCCCTGTTGGCTGAACCGGTGCGGGCGCAAGCTTTGGGGCAGGCGGCGGCGCAACGGGCTGCCAGCGATTTTGATATTACGGTAGTCGCCCGGCGCGTCATGGCACTGTATGAGGCGTTAGCACGACGGTGATTTTCTGCTCTAGCGTTAAGCGTAGGCGGGCTCAGGCTTGACTTGTTTTTTAAATTGACTTATTTTGCTGCATTGGCCGGCTTATGGAGTAACGCGGGTAATCCCGGGTATCCGGGTGAAGTGGTGGTCAAAAGTGCATATGGTTGTGTAGCCCCATTCCAACATCCTGGCAGCGATCAGGGCATCTGACCATTTAATGTTCCTCCCCCCAAAAAGGTCTAAGGAAGTGTGGACTACGCTGGCTTCGATGCCGAGAGGGAGTACGCCGGGCAGGTTAAACCAGTCTCTGACGGTAGCAACTATTTCTTCCTTAGGAACTTTCATTCCGGATAATACATAGATAACATCGGAAATCACAGGCTCAGGCACCAAAAGGACTATCTCACCGGCTTCGGCTCTTTGCAGGAGGTTAAAGACCTTACTAGCCTGGTCCGGGACATCATTTAAAACCGCCCGCAGGATGATATTGGCATCAATAACCAAGTTCTTTACGCCGGTCACTTTCCATGTTCTCCCTCAGTTCATAAGCATTAACGATCTTTTCTGTATTTGCGTATTTCTGTAGCCGTCCGATCACTTGGGCGGCAGTCGTTGGCCTTTCAACAACAACGACACCGTCATATCTTACCCGAAAGCGGACTTTGCCGCCATTGGGCACACCTAAATAGTCGCGGACTGGCTTGGGGATAGTGACTTGTCCTTTTTCGGTAACAGTAGCCCATGCATCATATTCTACCGGCACCATTTTGCTTACCTCCAACCATAATTCCTTACATATTATTATAAAGTAATGAAAAAAATGCCGTCAAGGCAAGGGGTCAGGCTTGACTTATATGAAAAAATGACTTGTTTTTGCGTAAAATACATACTTGCCAGCACGAAACCGTGGTACTGAGCCAGTGATAAGAAAAAACTAGTTTAATCTGCTAATATCACTTACTTTGCTGCATTGGCCGGCTACGGAGTAATGCGGGTAATCCCGGGTATCCGGGTGATCAAAAGTGCATTAAAAAAGACGGCGCGAGCAGCGCCGTCTTTTTTGGTATAATAAGAATAAAAGAGTAAGCCAGCGAGGTGGCTGTATGTATTATTCGGATGATACCGATATTCGTTGGAAGCAGCGATATCAGAATTTTGCCAAAGCGGCCACCAAGCTGACCTTGCTCATTTCACTTTTCAGACTTTATAATGTTGATAATTCGCCCGACTACTTCCCGCATTTTAGAACGCGTTAATGAGCCAATACGATATAAAATAATATTATGATCAGCGGTAAATAAACGGTTTGGCCGGATATTGCTGCTTCTGTTAAGTTTGCCATCGCGCATGTCTTGATCGGCAAAAGCTATGGCATAATCATCGCTAACATTCTGACTGGTAATTTGACATAGGATTAAATCATCACCTTTAAGCGAAGCGACTACCAATGCAGGCCGACGTTTTGCCTGAGTTACATCACCTTTTACAAATCGGCCCATGCGTCATCTTCCTCTTGCCGTAGCCAATCTTTTGCCAAAGCACTTTCGCTTAACAGGGCTGAAGAAAACTTTTCTTGGGCAGTTTTTGCCTTTAGGAAACGGATAAAATCCAATACTTCGGCTAGGATTGGTTCAGATACATTTTCTAATTCCTTAAGTAAAATTTCTTTATGCAGCATTTACCGTCACTCCTACCGTTTAATAATTTGGAGATACCGTTATATTTTGATTAATATTATTATATCATACTGCAGCCCAAAATCGAAAATCGCAGGCGTTTTGACGCAAGACATATGTGCGGTACCAGATTGAACGGCGGGCCGGAGCAGCTAGAGGCCGCCGGTAAAGCCGGTATCCCGCAACGCCTTGTTCCGGGACGCAAAGAGATCTTAGCATATGAAAGTTAGTGTAAAATTACTGTAGGATTTTTGAGGAAGAAAAAAGAAGAAGACATCACCATCCTTCGACGGGATGAGTAATCCAAAAAGATTACCCAGGGGTGATGTCTTCATGTCAGTATTTATTCGATATATCAAAGAAATTATCCTTTCGAAGTTGGAAGAAGACGAGAAAGAATTTGAGCGTTTATTGTATGAGATGGATTTTCAGAATTTTGAGCGGCTGTTACAAAATAAACTACATGACGTAGGGCGCACAATCATCAAGGCGGTTTTAGAAAAAATGGACCAACTGATCAAACAAGATAAGACGCTTCGTCCTGGCTGGGTAGTTTGCCGAAAAGATGACGTTAAAGAAGTAGTAACCTGTTTTGGGCCTGTAAGCTATGCCAGAACCTACTACCGACATAAGGAAACAGGGCAATACGCATATTTAGTTGATGAACAAGCAGGTTACGCGCCGCATATGCGATTAGACCCAACGGTCAAGGCAAAACTGATCGAGCATGCAGCCGAAATGTCTTACCGCAAAAGCGCCGAAAAAGTAGGAGCGGCATGTGGCGGGGTAGCATTAAGCGGGCAGACAGTCTTGCGGGCAGTTCGCGAATTCAAAGAGCCCGAGCTGCCGGTACAAGAGCGTAAAGTAGTGCCAAGACTCTACATAGAAGCAGATGAAGACCATGTAGCCTGCCAGCATGGGCGGGCGTTGGAATCCCGGCTGGTTTATATACATGAGGGCTGGGAAGAAAAAGACGGAAGACGGTCACTAAAAAATCCGGTATATCTAAGCGGTATGGATAAAGAAGCAGATGAATTTTGGGAAAAAGTATGGGACGAAGTAAACAAGCGCTATGACCTTGATCGTATCGAAAAGATCTATGTAATAGGTGATGGTGCAGCATGGATTAAGTGTGCTCAGCTTGTTTTTCCGAAGGCAGAATTTATTCTAGATAAGTTCCACTTAATGAAGTACATTCGGCGAGCGTTAGGCGGAAACAAAGAACTTAACAAGACCCTAATAGGAGCATTGCGATTTGGCAACTTTGAAAAAGCGCAAGAAGTCATTGAAAAGCTATTAAAAAGGGCGACAACGGCAAGTCGGAAACAGGCAATTATACAATCCTGGGGCTACATTCGAAGCAACTGGGAAGGGATAACCAGAATATACAGTTACAAAGAGATAAAATGCAGTGCAGAAGGGCATATCAGTCATGTATTATCGGCGCGCATGAGCAGCCGGCCGATGGGGTGGAGCCGAGAAGGCGCCAAGCATATGGCATACATACGCGTATGTCAGGCAAATGGTCAGTCAGTAGCCGAGGAATATCTAAGACAACAACAAGTAAATTACAAAATTGAGATAATGACAACAAGCCCGGCAGAAACTGTAGAAGTTGAACGGCAAAAGAAAACAAAAGCAACCTGTGAAACACATGACAATATTCCTGTATTAAAGGGGCCGAAAAACTTCTTATATAAGGCCTTGCGGGAGCTTTCGCTTGCCTATGCTTAATATTATGTTAACTCATCCGCGATGGTATGTCTTCTAAAAAATCCTACAATGTCTTGACACTATCGCATATGAAAAGACGGCGCGAGCAGCGCCGTCTTTTTTGGTATAATAAAGATAAAAGAGTGATGCCAGCGAGGTGGCTGTATGTATTATTCGGATGATACCGATATTCGTTGGAAGCAGCGATACCAGAATTTTGCCAAAGCGGTAGCCCAACTGACCGAATTCGTGGAAAAAGGCGAGCTAAATAAGTTTGAAGTACAAGGCCTGATCCAGTGTTTTGAATATACCTTTGAACTTGCTTGGAAAACGGCGAAAGATTATCTGGAGGCCCAGGGATTTGTAGTAAAAAGTCCCAGGCAGGCAATCCAGACGGCCTATCAGTACGGCCTTATCGCCGATGGTCACACTTGGATTGACGCTCTCGAAAAACGCAATCTCATGGCGCATACGTATAATGAAGACTTAGCCCAAGAAATGCAGGGGTTAATTTGTGAAAAATATTATCCAGTCATAAAAGGGCTATACCAAACGATGGCGAGGTTATATGGAGACTAAAAAATGCTTTGGTTTGACCGATGCGGATATAGCCTATATCGTGTCGATAATCGATGACTTTCCCGAGATAAAAAAAGCGGCCATTTTCGGCTCGCGGGCCAAGGGAAACTACAAACCAGGTTCAGATGTGGATATTGCCGTTTATGGCGAGGACATATCCTTAACAACATTGGCGCGGCTGCATTATCGTTTGGAAGAGGAAAGTCCTTTGCCGTATTTTTTTGATATTGTGGATTATACCCATTTAAAACATCAGCCACTGAAAGAACATATTGAGCGGGTTGGGAAAGTAATCTTTGAGCGGGGTCAGGCTTGACTTATTTGAAAAATTGACTTATTTGCCTGCCCAGGGGAGGGTCATCACGCAAACAGTCGCGGGAGGTTGGTTAGGGATGGGCAAGGCCGTTGCTTGGGAACGGATATTGGCTATGGTCAAAAAAATAGTGATCGACAGCTTTGCCGGCCAACCGGCGCGCATTTATTTATTTGGCTCTTGAGGGCTAAGGCGAGAGAGGAAGGGATATTGTGGCGAGAGTATTGAAAAGGGGGAGGGAGCGCTATGGCCGGACATTCGGTAGAGCGGGTCGGGGCTTGCGAGGTCAGGGGAAAAATTTTGCCGCTGTGCCAAGCGCGGCCAGCAATTGCCGCCGTATTTTTATTCGGTTCGTATGGGACCGATTATCAGACGCGGTTTAGTGATATCGACCTCGGGGTGCTCTTTTTTCCTGACGGTATTCCCAATCTGCGGGGCGAAATGGAGCTGGCTGGCGCGTTTTCCAGCGCCCTTGGCCGTGATGATGTCGATCTGGTGATTATGAACAAGGCGCCGCTGCCGCTGCGTTATCGGATTGTCGCCGAAGGCGAGATTGTTTACGAAAAAGATTATGTTTATACCAGCGATTTTTTGGCGGCAACTTATAAATATTTCCTCGATTATAATATTGACTACCGGATGTTTATGGCTGAATACAGTCGTTCACTAAAGGAGGCATACAAGGCTAATGGTTGACCGGGATATTATTTGCAACCGGATAAGTTATATCGAAGACAACATCCGGCAGCTCAATGAGCTGGCGAAGTTACCGGAAGCGGAGTTTCTCAGCCGCTTTTATAAGGAAGGTATAAGCGATATCCAGGCATTTGTCAAGGCTATTGTTGCCTATATGGATGAAAACTCATGAAGGGCAGGCTTGAGCAAAGACGGCATTGGAATAATATAAAAGTGACATCCTCCCCTCAATAAATTGAGGGGCATCCCAACGTGGGATGGCGATTGACCAATCGCAGGTTAGCCAGCATTCCCCGGTCGACCCGGATCATCACCTTGGCCTTAAGGGGTGCCACACTCCCATTTCTCCTAGGGTCATGCCCCAAGAGCATTGAGCGCTTTGGCGGCAATGTTTAAGGCACCAACTCTGTCCGCATCGGATTGGTAGCCACATTTGATACATTTGAACCAACCCTGCGTTTTGCGGTTGTAGCGGGAAACATTCCCGCACTTCGGACAAGTCTTGGAAGTCTCTTTGGGGTCAACGTAGAAAACCAGCACTCCGGCAAGGGCGGCTTTGTACTCGATAAAAGATGCCAATTCTTTGAAATTCCAGCCGGACAGCATCCGGTTGAACTTCTTTGAACCTCTGACCCGCTCGCGGATACCGGTTAGCTGTTCCAGCGCGATGGCTTTACCTTCATCCTTCGCTATCTGCACAATGCGCTTAGAAATGCAGTGGTTGATATAGCGCATCCACCTGCGCTCATGACCAGCTTCTTTCTTCATGCGGGAAAGCCGGCCTGTCTGCTGTAGCGCTTTGCGCCGCTCTGCCCAATGTTCTTTGCGCCACCTTATCGGGCGACCGTCAAAAAAGATATTGCTTGACAGTACGGCCAATTTTACTATCCCAAAGTCGACCCCTATTACGCCGCTTGGCTCTTTAAAACTTGGTTCATATATAAGAGATATAGAAACGTACCATTCGCCGCCTTTATCACGCCAGATTTCCATAGACCCCTGGCGGCAAGAACCTCTTGCCAAATCTACGAGCTTTCTGACGTGATATAAAGAAGCGGCAATAGGTACGGCTATCTGGCTTCTGCCGGAAGAGACGGGAAATTTAATAACCCACGTCCCGGAAGGGAGCTGGTGGAGAGAGTAGCAGTCCTGCCGCACCATTACCGGAACCATTGTCTCAAACTTAGGCAGGCTGGCCTTTTTACCCCTTTGCTTGCGGGAAAGGTAGGAGCGCCTGGCAGACAAGGCTTTAAGCATGGCGCACTGGAGCGTACCTCGATTTAGGTCGAATAATCCCGAAGCCTGCTTATAAGTTTCACGGTTTAAAACTGCCCGGCTGGCAGTATTGAGTGCTTCGGCCTGGGCCAGGAACCAGGAGCACGCCTGGTGGTAGATCTCCAGCATCCGGATCATTTTCTCCAGCTTACCTTTGTTGGGAGACAGGAGTTTCATTTTAAGAGTTATAGTTTGCATTTAATATCTCCTCCGGTTTGCTTAAATTATAGCATAACCAGGAGAATTTTCAAATCGCCATTCATCCCCCGATTAAAATCAGGGGCATTCTGGCGGAGATTTTGTAAAACCAGGACTGCTTATAGGAGGTGGCTGTTATGTTTCTTGCTAAAATATCGGGAAAGGGTCAGCTTACATTGCCGAGCGAGATTAGGCGAAAATATAAAATTGACAAAGCAAGCTATGTTCGTATTATCCAGCTTGAAGACGGCGTTAAACTGGTTCCGGTTAGTCAAGGAGGGATAGCTTCTTTGAAGGGTGTTGTTAAGGTGGACGGTGAACAGGATTTTAAGGCCATTCGTAAACAGGTGATGGAGGCCCGTAATAATGAATATCATTGATGCCAATGTTATCGATTGGTCGGATGCGTTTACAGCCAGCCAAATGATAAATCGAGGAATTGCTGAGATATATTCATTTGATAAGCACTTCGATCGAATTGCTAATATTACTAGAGTTGAGCCATGAGAACTTTTAGGTCAAGCCAAATTCCTTGCCGCTCTCAAGGACAAATAAAGAATCTGTGTTCTTTAAGACTACCCAGAGAACACCCAACGACACCAATAGCCCTCAATAAATAAATAGACTTCTATACTAATAGAAGCCTAATAGATACCAATTTTAATCCACAAGATATTCCTTAATGATTGATTTAATTGTTTGTATCTCTACATTACTCAAGCGACCTACCTTATTACAGAAGCGAGTTTTATCTAATGCCCTCATTTGGTCTAAAGCGACAAACCCTGTTACATTCTTTACTTTAACTTTACAGCGCGTGGGTAGCCCTAAGTCGGTGCTTGTTATAGGGGCAGAAATGACCGTCAGAAAATGCTTATTTGCTTCAGTCGGTGAAAGTATCACACAAGGACGGACTTTATTCATTTCGCCACCTTTGGTCGGGTTTAGGTCTACCCAATATACACTATATTGTTCATACATTGGTAGACTTCTCCTCCAGCATGTCGAGGTCTATTGTGTCATCATAAATAACATGGTCATCTTCATGTACTCTTGAGACCGCTTTCTTAAAGGCTTCTTCCCAGCCCTGACGAGGAGCGCGGGCAGGTGTCAGTATGATTTTATTACCGTCCACCTTAATTACAACCTTCTTGTCTATTCCGCATTGTTTTAACAAACTGGCAGGTAGGCGGATACCTTTGGAATTACCTATTCTGATTATATCGATTTCCATATTAACCTCCCGATGTAATTATATTGTAATTACATTATATCGGGTCATTTAGTACTCTGCAAGAGTATTTATTTTAATAATCTTATGGTCAAACTAGAGGGTCAGGAAATATGCGAGACGGCCGAACAGTGCCGTCTTTTTTGGGGTGTCAGAGGGACGGTTCTGGTGACAATGGTAAAATTTACCATTGTCACCAGAACCGTCCCTCTGACACACGGCCCTATCAATCTGCCAAGCCCAAACGCTTGTTGCGCCAATAACCGGCATAAATGGCGCCAAGCGGATTATGGGACAACAACCGGTCCTTAGCTACTAATGCCGATACCGGTGCCGCCGAGTGGCGGTTGAAGATCATGTCATGGCCAACGCACAAGCCGACGGTGAAGTTTAGTTCGGTACCGGCGTCGTTGAGTATTTTGGCCTGGATAGCGGGATTGCACATGGCTTCAAACCGGTCGGCTTGAATTTGTTCCAAACCAAACCGCTGCTTATCGATACCGCATACTTTGCAGCATACCGAATGGACCGTGAAAAACTTTTGGAAATACTTGACAATATATTTGGCCTCATTGGCCAAACCAATGCAAAAAGCTACCCCAATGGTTTTGCAGCCTAGTTCCTGGGCAAACTTGACGCTTTCTTCGAGCCGGGAAAGCTGCATATAATGGCGGCCCTCGATAGCGGCAGCAGCGATCGTTAACCGCATGTCTTGTTCATCATAAACTGCCTCGACATCCGCAATTGACAGTTTTGTACAATTTTGACCGGTGTAGCATTTCTTTTCTTTGCATAACGCACATTGCACTCTTATCCTCTCCTTGTCTATACAATACATTTTTGCTTCCCCTAGCATACCGACATTTCCGGCATCGCTATAGAACTAAGCTAGCTGCCATCAGCCAAGATTTAATTCTTTCAGCTTTTCGGCCGCAGGTACACCATCTTTTGTCCATCCTCTGGCTTGGTAATATTCCTGCAGAACCTCCTGCACCTTATCATAATCAAGTTTTCTCCCCGCAGAAGGACCGCCAGGCAGAGGCTCATGGTAAAACCTTGCCGGGTAAACACTCTGCTGCGGTTTTTCCCCGCATCTTAGATTGAATAACTTTTGCATGTTCCAAGTTCTTTCCCCGGCTAACATGACTTCTGTTTCGGATGTGTCAATTCCCGTTAAAGCAGAAAAAAGTTGCGCGATATATTTAGGGCCAATTGTTTGCAAGACCGGCGGCCTTATACAAATCCCGACGGAATTGAAAACAGAAATTAAATCTTCTGCCCATTTCGACATTTTAGGGATATTAACATTGTCGCCTTCAAAAATCTCGTTCTTCAAATTGCGCGGTATGTCAAGCTTGTTAAATACGTCCTCCCCCAGACCAAATTTCTCATATTTATACTGGTTTGGTTCGGAATTAAATCGCAAGTTTTCGACCGGATTACGATTGCGTAAGTGGTCGCCGCCGCGAATATTGGTAAGATTGCCAAAAGTCCAGGTTGACCAGCGACCCCTCGGATCAGCCATGGGTATTTCCAACCCTTTAACATGCATGGCATAATAACTGGCTCCACTTATCTTTTCCCCGGCACGCATAGTACCTTCGGCCAATAAATCGCCAATCCCCTCTCTGTTGGCGATCAAGTCCAGTAGTCCCAAAACGGCTTGTTCACTGCCCCATTCCAGCTTAAAGCCGATATCTTGTTCTTTTAAAATACCTCTTTGATAAAGCTCTTGTCTGATAAATATGCGAAGTTTATTGTACGCTGTCTAGCAGCAGTTCTCTGTACTCAAAGACAATCAGACCATGTTCTCAAACAACGGAGTAATCTCCAAACCGTCCCTCGGTCTTATTCCTGCAACTTTGAGTATAGCATAAAACTTGGTTTGTGCGGCTGACGTCGTTTTCATCAGTTCTCTGTGTCAAGCATTGTCATGGCTGTTCTGGTGACAATGGTAAATTTTACCATTGTCACCGGAACCGTCCCTCTGACACAGAACCGTCCCTCTGACACACAACTTACCATTTGCTACTTCCCAGAATAAAAGGATATAATAAAAATTAAGGTAATTGTGCGCGAAAGGGGAGATGGGGATGGCATTGGCGGCACCAAAACCTGAGCGGCGCTATACGTATCGCGATTATCTTAAGTGGCATGACAATGAGCGGTGGGAACTTATCGGCGGGGAGGCCTATAGTATGACGCCGGCGCCGTCACGGCGGCATCAAATGTTGGTTGGCAATATTTTTGCCGCGCTGCATGCGTATTTCCGCGACAAAACGTGTGAGGTGTATGTCGCGCCGTTTGACGTGCGGTTGCCGGCGGCGGGTGAGGACCCGGACGAGGCGAGCAATGTGGTGCAGCCGGACATCGTCGTAGTGTGTGACCAGGCGAAGCTGGATGATCGGGGCTGTCTAGGGGCACCGGATTTGGTCGTGGAAGTGGTGTCGCCTGGTACCGCGAAAAAGGATATGGCTGAAAAACTAGAGCTATACGAACAAGCGGGCGTGAAAGAATACTGGATTGTCCATCCAGGTGACGAGACGGTCATGGTCTTTTGTGCAGGCGAAGATGGCCGTTACGGGCGGCATAAGATGTACGGCAAGGAAGACAAACTAGCGGCAACGATATTTCCAGAGCTTGTCATTGAGCTGGCGGATGTGTTTGTAAAAAGCGGGGACAGGGGGCAGGCTTGATTTATTTGAAAAGAGGTTGGTTAGGAATGGACAAGACCGATGCCAGGGAACAAATATTGGCTATGGTCAAAAAAATAGTGACCGATTGCTTTGCCGGCCAGCCGGTGCGGATTTATCTGTTCGGTTCGTGGGCCCGTGGCGAAGAGCGACGGTCGTCGGACATCGATATCGCGGTTGAACACGATGGCCGCGTGGCCCGCAGTGTTTTTGCTAGTGCTCGCGAAAGGCTCGACGAGGCGCCCGTGCCGTACCGTGTGGATTTGGTTGATCTAGCCGCGTCGGCGCCTGAGCTGGCGGCTAAAGTGAGAGAGGAAGGGATACTGTGGCGAGAATACACCAGCGGCTTGAATTAGCCGCCAGAACCTTGACGCGGCTTGAAGAAACGCTGGCCATCGAGCAGCCGACACTTGTTGAGCGCGATGCCGCCATCCAACGATTTGAATTTACGTTTGAAGCGGTGTGGAAGGCGGCTAAAGACTACCTGTTTACGTTGGAAGGAGTTGATGTAGCGTCACCTAAAGGCGTGATCCGGCATTGCCGGGAAGTAGGCATTTTGACTGATGAAGAAGCCCAAACCGCACTGCTCATGGCCGATGACCGCAATTTAACGGTTCATACTTACAACGAGCCGTTGGCAGTGGCTATTCATAGCCGTCTGCCGGCCTACCGCGCGATTTTGGCAAACTGGCTGGCGCGCATGCAGGAGCGGGTTCTTAAATTGTAAAAAAGCAAAAAAACGGCGCGAATTGTGCCGTTTTTTGCTATAATTAAGGAAAGAAATGAAGGGAAGGTGCCAATGGGTTTATTTTTTTGGCGTAAGAATAAAGACGATGTGCAGTACGAACAACTGGCGGGGCAATTAGCGGCGATCCAATACGCTTTGACCAATTTAAGCGAGCAGTTGTCAGCCGATGCCGACAAGCGGCAGGATATAAGCGATCAACTTGCCAAACTGGCCCGGTTGCAATATAAATCAAGCCAGGAAATAACCGGCAGGCTGGCCGATGTGGACCAGCGCCTGGCAGCACTGGCGGCCGCCCAGGCCGAAACCGTGGTGCGGGAGGAAACAGTACAGTCACTTGTTTGGCAGCGGCAATACTTAGTTGATATATTATTGCAGCAACTTGACGAATTGGATCGGGCCTGCGCCGGACTAAACGGCGAAGCGGCTGCTGCCTGGCGTGACCTATTGGCGGCCTGGGCCGAGCGGCTGGTGGCCGCGCTGGCGGCGGTCGGCCTTTATGAGCTAAACGTCACCGGCCAGACATTTGATCCGGAGGTAGCCATTGCGGTCGGCAGCATCCGCCGCCAACAGCCAACGCAAAATGCCGTGCCATATGAAGTGGCCGAGGTCGTCAGGCGTGGGTTTTGCGACGGCGCCGGCCAGGTGGTGCGCAAGGCGGAAGTAATTACCTATCAGGAGGGAGAAAGGGCACATGACTAGTTATGCGCGACCGATTGTAGGCATTGACCTGGGGACAACCAACTCGGCGGTTGCTTACATTAATAATGGCAAACCGGAGATTATCCCATCGCCGCAGGGACAGCGCATCATCCCCTCGGTGGTCATGATCGGCCTGGACGGCAAAGTGCATGTCGGCGAAACGGCCCGGGCGGCGCAGATTGCTATGCCTGACCGGGTCGTCGCTGCCGTTAAGCGCAAAATGGGTTCGACCGAGCCGGTCACCATGGCTGGGCAGCAGTTTTTACCCCAAGAAATCTCGGCAATGATCTTGCGTGAACTCAAAAGTTATGTCGATGCTAAATTTGGACCCGGCGAAAAAGAGGCGGTCATCACCGTCCCGGCCTATTTTACCGATGAACAGCGCCGGGCGACCAAACAGGCCGGTGAACTGGCCGGCTTTATCGTCGAGCGGATTATCAACGAGCCGACGGCGGCGGCCATGGCATTTGGCCTGGAGCGGCTGGAGGAAGATAAGCACATCCTGGTGTATGACCTGGGCGGCGGCACGTTTGACGTGTCGATTGTGGAAATGATGAGCGGTATTTTGGAAGTAAAGGCTTCGGCCGGCAACAACCATTTGGGCGGGGAGGATTTTGACTGGCGGCTGGCCGAGTGGTTGGCCGACAAAATTCGTAAAGCTCATGGCGTCAACCCTATGAAGGATTTGCGGGCCAAAAGCCTGCTCAAAGAACAGGCCGAGCGCATTAAAAAAGAATTATCGACCGTCGACAAAGTCGAAATCCACCTGCCGCTAGTCACCATGAAAGATGATCAGCCGGTCGGCCTGTCGACCACCATAACCCGCCGCGAGTTTGTCGCCCTCATCGACGACCTGCTGGCGGAAACGATTGACTGCGTGCGGCAGGTATTGGCCGATGCCGGCCTTACTCCCGGCGACATTCACGACGTGCTGCTGGTCGGCGGTTCGACTCGTATTCCCCGGGTGCGGGAGCTGATTACTGAATTTTTCAAAAAGGAGCCGCGCTGCGATATTCATCCGGATGAAGCCGTGGCGCTGGGGGCGGCGGTGCAGGCCGGGCTTAAGGCAGGGATACTAGCCGACAGCGGCATGGTTGTTACCGATGTCGCACCATTTTCGCTAGGCATTGCCGTCGTTGGCAATTACAATGGTGAAGAGCGCAGTGGCGTATTTCACGCGATCATTCCCCGCAACACCACCGTGCCGGTGACGCGGACCCATCGCTTTTACACCGCCGCACCGGGCCAGACCGAAGCGGAGATTGAGATTTATCAAGGCGAACACAAGTTAGTTAAACATAACCACTTTTTGGGCAAGTTCCGCCTGAAGGGCATTCCCCCCAACTGGGAAGAAAGCCAGCCAATAGACGTCACCTATCGCTATAACCTCAATGGTATCCTGGAGGTTACCGCCAAATGCGTGGCAAATAGCAAAGAGGCCAGCCTGACCGTGCACGATGCGCTGCAGCGCGACTCGGAAGAAGCATTCCGCCAGAGTTTGGACAAGCTGCAGGCGTTGTATGACCAGGCCACGGCCGCTGAGAATGAGACAGGCGCTGACGATAACGAGGACGACGAGGATTTTGACGATTTGGTACAAGAGCTTTACGACGATCCGGCAGAATACACATATGATAAATTGCATCATCAAATTAAGCGGCTCCTTCTGCGGGTGCAGGTATTTAGCCGGGATTGTGATGAGCTGACCAAGCGTAAACTTAAGAAACTGGAAGAGAAACTGGTGCAGACCGATGCTAGTGGTGATCTTGAGGCAATGCAGCAGGTGATTGACGAAGTGACCGATGCGCTCATTGAATTTGAGCTGCGGGAGGAATAAGAATGGCGAGGCAAGAAAGCCTGTTTTGGGACGAAAGTTACGGTGAAGAAATTGAACGAAAGGCGGCATCAAAAACCAAGCCCCAGCTTAGGCGCCGCAAAAAAGCCAAACGCGAGGTAGAGGACTATTACGCGCTGCTTGGCGTTGACGCCGCTGCCAATCCGGCAGCGCTCAAACGCGCCTACATTGCCAAAACCAAAGAATTTCCGCCGGAAACCCATCCGGAAGAGTTTCAGAAAATCCGTGCGGCCTACGAAACGCTGCGCGATCCGGCCAAGCGCAAGGAACATGACATCCTCCTCCGGTACGGGGAAACGATCGAGGACTTGCTGCGCGAGGCGACCAGCAAGCCGACAATTACCCGTAATGCCATAACTTTGCTCAAGCGGGCGGTGACTATCGATCCTGATCACCGGGGGGCCCGCCTCGCCTTGGCGTATGCGTATTTTGCTACCGGCCGGCTGGCAGAAGGGTGCGGGCAGTTTTACTATATGCGCCGCCGTGCCCAGCCCGAGGAGCTGCCCGCTTTATGGCGCGACCTGATAAAAATGCTGGTGCAGACCAGGTGGGAAGACGAAGCGCTGGCTGAGGCCAAACGGTTTTTGGCAACGTATCCGCGAGAGGCGTGCGCGGCGTGGGATGTGCTTTATGATGCATATGAAACGCTTGGTGAAGGTGACGATCTAATAGTAACGATTGAAAAGATAATTAGCGAACAAAAACCGCCGACGCCGGACGACATAATACTGTACGTTGCCTGGATCCAGGTGGCGGACGCGGTCGATTGGCGCGATCGAGTGATACGCGCTACCAAAGAAGCGCGCAAGTTTATTAAGTCATTCTCCGCGCGTGAAGATTTGAGCCGCATCGCCGCAATTTTGCGGAAAGAAAGCGAAAAATGTTATAACGACAACGATTTTGACACCGCGAAGATATTGATCGATCTGGCACTGGTTGCTGACAAAAGCGATACTGAGAGCAAAGAGTTGTCGCAGCGCTTGGTAACAATAAGTAGCCTCCTGCGCGAAATCGAGTTAGCTCAGCATGATCGAAAAATTTTCCCGCCGCTTATTGGTTTGGCGATGCGGTGGTTAAATGAAGAATTTGACTTTTTTGACGAAGAGATTGACGATGTAATAGACAACATGCTTGATGAGGCGGAAGAAACACTGATGGATTTTGGCGGGATTGGCGGTTATTATGCTGCCGGGGTCAAATATCTCAAGAAAAAATATCCTGCCTTATACAAGCATTTTGAGCAGCGCTGGCAAGACCTTATAAAAGAAAAAACCGCCAACCTCAACCGTGATGAACGCCGCAGCTTCTATTTCTAATTTGTTTCAATTTACTAATAACCAGACCGGTATTTCCCTAACTTGTATTATTTTAACTAATCTCGCGCGACAACTGTCGCGCTTGAATTTATATTATAGAACCACAGAGGACGCGGAGCGTATTTTTACTTTAGCGCGATGAAATCGCGCTCTCTGCGCTCTCCGCGGTTGAATAACTATTTTCATGTTTTTGTGGTGCCAATTATTGGCATGATTATCTTTGCGTCCTTCGTGGTTTTACACTTTTCAGGAGTAGACGGCAGTGTTTATGCCGTCTTTTTTGGTGTGCGGGGCTATAGAAAATTTTGGGGTGGAAGGAAAAGGACGTTTTTTCCCGAATTTTTGTTTATAAATACTAATTTTGGCAATAAATGTAGCTGATAAGGAGGAGGAATGCAGGCATGAAGGTCATCATCTTGGCAGGCGGCGGGGGAACGCGTCTGTTTCCTTTGTCTCGTGCCGGTTTCCCCAAGCAGTTTTTGAAACTGGACGGCGGCATGTCGCTGCTGGCGCTGACGGTCAAACGGTTTTTGGCGGTGGCCAGGCCGGCCGACATCGTAGTCGTGACTAATAAAGACTATGTCCATCATGTTAGGTCTGAGCTGGCGGCCGCTGGTGCATCAGACGCCCATGTCGTCCTGGAACCGGCGGCACGCAACACGGCGCCGGCGATCGCCCTGGCGGCGCGGTATTGTGCGGACGAGCTGGGGGCGCAGCCGGACGAGGTGCTGTTTGTCACGCCGTCCGACCACATTGTCCGGCCGGTCGAAATCTTTGGCCGGAGCGTCCGGCAGGCGGCCGAGCTGGCGGCGGCCGGGCGCATCGTGACGTTCGGCGTAAAGCCGGACAAGCCGGAAACAGGCTATGGCTACATCCAGGCCGGAGCCAAGCTCGGCGCAGGGTTTGTAGTAGACTCGTTCAAGGAAAAACCGGATAAAGCCACGGCGGAAAAGTATCTGGCCGCAGGCAACTACTACTGGAACTCCGGCATGTTCGCCTTTACCGTCGGCTGTCTAATGGACGAGCTGAAGGCCTGTCAGCCGGATGTATACGAGCTGGCGGCGCGCCCGTTTGGCGAGGTGTTGGCGCACTTTGCCGACATGCCCGATATTTCCATCGACTATGCGGTGGCGGAAAAGTCCAAGAAAGTGGCGGTCATCCCTTTTACCGGCTACTGGAACGACATCGGCTCCTGGGACGCCATTTACGAGGTCCTGGACAAGGACGCCGACGGCAACGCCGTGAAGGGCGACTGTCTGGCGCTGGACTGCGCAAGTTCGCTGCTCATGGGGCACAGCCGGCTGATTGCCGGCATCGGCCTGGAGGACGTGCTGGTGGTCGAAACCGATGACGTTATCCTTGTCGCCAAAAAAGGCGAGTCGCAGAAAGTCAAGGACCTGGTGGCCGAGCTCAAGGCCCGGGGGCGGCGCGAGGCCCAGGAACATACCACCGTCTACCGGCCGTGGGGCAGCTACACCGTGCTGGGCGAGGGGCCCGGCTACAAACTGAAGAAAATTGTCGTCAACCCCGGCCACCGCCTCAGCCTGCAGATGCACTACCACCGCAGCGAGCACTGGATCGTGATCGGCGGCACGGCCAAAGTGACTATCGGCGACACTGAGCAGATGGTGCATGAGAACGAGAGCGTGTTTGTGCCTCAGTCGACCAAGCACCGCCTGGAAAACCCGGGCCGCATCCCACTCGAGCTGATCGAGGTGCAGAACGGGAAATACCTGGAAGAGGACGATATTGTCCGGTTCGAGGACATTTACGGGAGAATGTAAAATTGACCGCAAAGATATTCATGCCAATAATTGGCACCACAAAGCATGAAAACCGTTATTCAACCACGGAGGGCACAGAGGCGCGATATTCATCGCGCGAAGAATTGAATAAAAATTTTCTCCGTGTCCTCCGCGGTTCTTTATTCCATGTTTTGAAGTTTAAGGTTTTTCGTGGAGGACACGGAGGCGCAATGTTAATTGCGTTAAAGCAAGTATCCTTAAATAAAATTCTCCGCGCGCTCTGTGGTTAAAAATATTAATAAGGAGGTAGTGGTTATGGAAATCACGACAGCAGCATTTAAAGCATATGATATCCGGGGGCGGGTACCGGCCGAGCTCAACGAGGAGCTGGCTTACCGCATCGGCCGGGCGTTTGTCGAACAATTCGGTGCCCGCCAAGTGGTCGTCGGCCGCGACGTGCGGCTGTCCGGACCGATGCTTCGTGATGCGCTGGTGCGCGGCCTTACCGACGGCGGCTGTAGCGTCGTCGACATTGGCGTGTGCGGCACCGAGATGGTCTACTTCGCCACCGCCCACCTCAAGGTGGACGGTGGCATCATGATCACCGCCAGCCACAATCCCCAGGACTACAACGGCATGAAGCTGGTGCGCGAAGGCGCCCGCCCCATCAGCGGTGACAGCGGGCTCAAAGAACTGGCCGCCCGCGTCGGCGCGGGCCAATTCGCGCCGCCGGCCGACGTGCGCGGCACGGTCACGGCCCATGACATTCTGCCCGCGTACGTCGAGCACCTGCTCACATATATCGACCGTAGCGCCTTAAAGCCGCTCAAAGTAGTGGTCAACGCTGGCAACGGCTGTGCCGGCCCCATCATCGACGCACTGGAAAAGCACTTGCCGTTTGAGTTTATCAAGGTCAACCACGAGCCGGACGGTACTTTCCCCAACGGCATTCCTAATCCGCTGCTGGTGGAAAACCGGGCGGCCACCGCCGACGTCGTCCGGCGGACGGGCGCCGACGTAGGCATTGCCTGGGACGGCGACTTTGATCGCTGCTTCTTGTTCGACGAGAAAGGCGAGTTCATCGAGGGCTATTATCTTGTCGGCTTTTTGGCCCAGGCCATGCTTAAGCGCTATCCCGGGGCCAAAATTATCCACGACCCGCGCCTTACCTGGAACACGATCGAGCTTGTCCGCGCCGCCGGCGGCATCCCGGTGATGACCAAGACCGGTCACGCCTTCATGAAAGAGCGGCTGCGGGCTGAAGACGCCGTCTACGGCGGCGAGATGTCGGCCCACCACTACTTCAAGGACTTTGCCTACTGCGACAGCGGCATGATTCCTTGGCTGCTGGTGCTGGAGATCATGTGCCGGGATGGGCGGCCGCTATCAGAGCTGATGGCTGAGCGTATGGCCTGCTACCCGGTAAGCGGCGAGATCAACCGGGAAGTGGCTGACGGGGCCGCGGTGGTGCGGGCACTGGAAGCCAAATACGCGCCAGGCGCGCTCGTCGTCGACCATACCGACGGCCTGAGCGTCGAGTACGCGAATTGGCGGTTCAACGTGCGTATGTCCAACACCGAACCGCTCCTTCGGCTCAACGTCGAAACCCGCTGCGACCGTGAACTGCTCGCGGAAAAGACGGAGGAACTCTTGGCGTTTATTGATGGGATTAAATTTTAAACCACAGAGGACACAGAGGCGCGATATACATCGCGCTAAAAAATAAATATTTTTCTCCGCGTCCTCCGTGGTTCATTAAAGGAGATATTTATGCAAACAAAGCCAAAAATCAAATGTCCAACACCGAACCGCTGCTCCGGCTGAACGTCGAGACCCGCGGCGACCGTGAACTGCTCGCGGAAAAGACGGAGGAACTCTTGGCGTTTATTGATGGGATTAAATTTTAAACCACAGAGGACACAGAGGCGCGATATACATCGCGCTAAAAAATAAATATTTTTCTCCGCGTCCTCCGTGGTTCATTAAAGGAGATATTTATGCAAACAAAACAAAGGATCAAAAAAGCCGTCATTCCGGCCGCGGGGCTGGGGACGCGGTTTTTACCGGCCACCAAGGCGCAGCCCAAAGAGATGCTGCCCATCGTCGACAAGCCGGCGATCCAATATATCATCGAAGAGGCGATTGCCTCCGGCATCGAGGAAATCCTCATCATCACCGGCCGCAACAAACGGGCCATCGAGGACCATTTCGACCGGGCGATCGAGCTGGAAATGACGCTCAAAGCCCAGGGGAAATACGACCTCCTCGGCCTGGTTGAAGAACTGGCCAATGTCACCATCCATTACGTGCGGCAAAAAGAAGCCAGGGGGCTGGGGCACGCCGTACTGTGCGCCAAGCAGTTCGTGGGCCAAGAGCCGTTTGCCGTGCTCCTCGGCGACGATATTATCGACGCGCCGGTGCCCTGCCTGAAGCAGCTAATTGATGTCTACGAAGATTGCCCCGGCACGGTCGTCGGCGTGCAGGAAGTGCCGGCCAACCGCGTCTCGAGCTACGGCATCGTCAAGCCAATCCCGGTGAAGGAAAACTTGTGGCGGGCCGTCGACCTGGTCGAGAAGCCGAAAGTGGAAGAAGCTCCCTCCCGGCTGGCCGTGCTGGGCCGCTATATCATTGAACCCGAGATTTTCGCCATCCTGGAAAAGACCGAACCGGGGCGCGGCGGTGAGATCCAGCTGACCGACGCCCTGCGCCGCTTGGCGGCAATGAGGCCGGTCTACGCCTTCAACTTCGCCGGCCGCCGCTACGACATCGGCGACAAGCAGGGTTATCTGGAGGCGACCGTCGAGTTTGCCCTCAAGCGGCCCGACCTCAGAGACAAGTTTTTGCGCTACCTCATCAAGACGGTTGGTCCGATCATCGCGAGCGAAGAAGCGGCGGCGAGCGAAGCGCCGGGCAAAGGAGAAGGAGAAAGCTAATGAAGCTGTTAGTAACCGGCGGCGCCGGGTATATTGGGAGCCATACGGTGCATGAACTTGTCCGGGCCGGCCATACGGTGACGGTGTTTGATAACCTTTCGAAAGGCCATCGTGCTGCCGTGCCGGCCGGGGTGCCGCTGATCGTCGGCGACCTGCGCGACCAGGACCTGCTTACCAAAACGCTGCGCGAGCACCAAATCGAAGGCGTCGTCCATTTTGCCGCGGATAGCTTAGTGGGCGAGTCCATGCAGCAGCCGGCGAAATATTATCATAACAATGTCGTGGCCACGTTGGCGCTCCTAGACGCCATGCGGGAGGGCGGCGTGGGCAAAATCGTTTTCTCCTCGACCGCCGCCGTGTACGGCGAGCCGGCCGAGTGGCCGATCACGGAAGATATGCCGACCCGGCCGACCAACGTATACGGCCGGACCAAGCTGGTCATCGAAGGCATGCTGGCCGATTTTGCCATGGCGTATGGCCTGCGGTTCGTATCGCTCCGCTACTTTAACGCCGCCGGGGCGCTGGAGGGCGGCGCGATCGGCGAGGACCACACGCCGGAAACCCATCTCGTGCCCCTCATACTAAAAACGGCGCTGGGGCAGCGGCCGGCCGTTGAGATTTACGGTACTGATTACCCTACGCCGGACGGCACCTGCATCCGCGACTATATCCACGTCACCGACCTGGCGGTGGCCCACGTCCTGGCCAGCGAGCATCTGGCGGCCGGCGGAGAGTCAAAAATCTACAACCTGGGATCAGAGACGGGTTTTAGCGTGCGCGAAGTGATCGAGCGGGCCAAGGCCATCACCGGCGTGGACTTTCCGGTGCGCCAGGCGCCGCGCCGCGCCGGCGACCCAGCCGTGCTGGTGGCGTCCTCGGCGCGCATTCGCCGCGAACTGGGCTGGCAGCCTGTCCTTAGCGACCTGGACACCATCATCGCCAGCGCCTGGCAGTGGCATAAGAGTCACCCGCAAGGATATGCTGATGAAAAATAGTAAGCACCTCCGTGCAGGAGGTGCTCTAATTTTAGCCGCTCCGTTTGCTTACAAAAAAATATTAGCAAAAATTCGCATTGGGATAGGAAAACTTTTAAAAAAAGTCAAAATTTCATCTAATACCCGTTTTGCGAGGCGAATACCAAAGCTTAGCTTTGAGGTGGCAAATGAAAATTAAAAAGCTATTGTTTGCGTTAACTTCATTAATTATTGCTGCCGAACACAAAGCCGGTGAAGCGGCGCCGGCAGAGCCCGGTACTGTTCAGCCTCCCTTAAGTAAAGCCGAAGCAATTGTAGTGGAAAAGACGGCCAGCCCTGACAATGTTGTCAAGGCGGTTAAAGTCAAAAAAGCGGAAACCACTGAGCAAACAAGACGGCAGCTGGACTATTTAAACCGGCTTTTCCAAGACGGGCAATATGAGCGCACCGTCGAAGAGGTTGCCAAGCTTTGGCCTGAACCAGCTACGCGGCCGGCGCAGGCCGCCAAGCTGCTGGCGGAAAGTTATGCCAGGCTGGGGAAAAACGCGCAAGCCCAGGCTGAGTATCAAGCAATTGTTGGCAAGCAGCCTGACGATTTAGAGGCCCAGGTTGGCTTGGCGTATACGCTTGTTTACGGCGGGCAGGTATGGGAAGGATTGCAGCTATATGATAAGGTGCTAAGTCTTAAACAGGAAAAATACGCTGATATTGCACTCGAAGATGCTGTCGCGCTATTGGCCCAGGGCAACGTCATTGGGGGGCGGGCATTATTTGAAAAAATAATCAACTATTATCCCAGCCGGTCTGATTACCAAACGCGCTATGTTCAAGCGCTGGCAATGTTTAAATGGGAAAAGCCGGCAACGGCAAACTGGCAAAAGCTGCGGGCCGAAGGTGGCCAAACCCAGCTGCGAAAGGTGCATGAGCAAGCAGTGGCGCTTGCCAGGCAGGGAAACTATGATGAGGCCATCACGCTGTTAGACTGGCTGAAAAAACAAGAACCCAATGACTTAAGCATTGCTTTTGATTATATAACTATTTTAGCCTGGGCCGGTCATAACGAAGCGGCGATCAAAAACTATGAAGCGCTGTGGACCCAAGACATTCCCGACTATGTTCGCATTTATATCAGCGACGCGTACCGCCGGACAGGCAATCTTGAGCAGGCCATGGCTGCTATTCAGCCAGTGGCGGACCAAGGTGACCGTAAGGCGAAAGTGCGGCTAGCCGAGCTGTGGCTGGAAAAAGGCGACAAGGCTAAAAGCTATGAGCTTTATGATGAGCTTTTAAAGGAAAACAAGCAAGATATTCAAGCTTACTTAAGCCGGGCGGACAGCTCAATGCGTCGCCAGGAATACTCTCAGGCGGCGGCTGATTATAAGATGGCGCTGCGCCTAATCCCTGACGATGAGGCGAATAGCGCCTTGCGGCGCCGCATTGCTGGCGAGCTGGCAGCCGCGTTTATCAATCTTGATCAGCCGGCGCAGGCGATAGTAGCTTTGAAGCCATATATTGCCAACCGGACGGCTACGAAAAACATGGAAGGCAATTATATTTTGGCATTGCGTAACAGCCGCCAGGCCCGCCTGGCTGTCTATACGGCCGGATTATTGTGGCCCAAGCTGGCTGACGCCCCTATTTTTGGTTTGCAAGCCTTAGCCGATTGCTATATTGAGCTAAAAGACTATGAACAAGCGATTGCCATCTATCGGCACTTGGCCGTACGCAGCCCTGACGACGGAAACTATCAGTTTTTAGCGGCCTTTTACCTTTTACTATCAGGGAAAATTTGGGAGGGATTAGCCGTATATGATGAGCTTTTGGCAATATATCCGGATAAAGCCACCGTTGCCATTAACCAGGCTAGTTCCCTTATCGCTACCGGACACTTGGTACCTGGAAGAGCGTTATTTGAGCTGATTGTTAAAAAGTATCCCGGCAAGGCCGTTTACCGGCAGCAGTACGCCGAGGCGTTAGCCGGCAGCGGACTACACCTGGCGGCTTACCAGCAGTATTACGCGCTGGCGCAAACACCTGACGGCGAAGCGGCTGGCCTGACCGGAATGCTGAAAACGGCGCTGGCCGTCAATGATTATCAAAAGGCGCGGCAGGCTTATGAGGCGCTGGCCGGGCGGTATGGCAAGAGCAAAGCCGTAGCGGCCATTATGACTCAGTACGACCAGCGGCGGCTTGGGCAGCTTGACGTGCGCTATATTTATAACACGAGTTATAAACAGCTCAGCTCGCGGCAATGGCAAATTTATGGCGAACAAAATGGAGGCGACAATTATTGGCTGATGGCTGACAGCCGCCGCTATTGGCTAAATGACTGGGGCGCAAACGAACGGCAAATTTTAGATAGTAATAATATTGGGATTGGCTATATCGGCGGGAAAAATGAATATACTTTATGGTACGGACAAACAAATGCTCAAACAACTTTTGCGACCTGGAGCGCGCGGATAGCCCATACCGTACACGACCGGCTGAAGCTGAGCTTGGCCGCTTACCGGTCGCCGGTGCTGGATGTCCAGGCCTTAAGCCCGCTAAACGGCGGGCCGGTCATGGTCGACGGCTATAGCCTGAGCGCAACCTATCAGGCAAATGCCAAGGATACCTATACCTTGACGCTTAACCGCGAGCTTTACACCGATGAAAACCAAGCCTTCGGGTTTTCCCTGGCGCAAACCAAAAACTTGTTCAGCCGTGGGAACATGTCGCTCGCGCGGTTTTTAACGTGGAGCAGGTCATGGTATAGCAAGCAAGACTTGGTTTACGAAAGCCCTTCGCTGCGCGAAGCGGCTGCCCTGGGCTGGGACTTAATCATTAACCGCCCCAATGGTTATTGGTACGGGCGGCTGGCCTTAAATTGGGACAGGGACTATCCCGATCCTTTAGCGCTAAACCCCTACCTGCGTCTTGAAAGAGCGTTTAATTTTGGCCCTGACCGGCTATTGCTGCTTGGAACTGAATATGGGGCGAGAACCGGTGATGCTCTTGGCCGGGGCAGTAGCCGGTTCGGCTATCGCCAGTTCGACCTTTTGTATCGCATGATATGGTAAGGAGGCCAACATGCTGCGAAAGTGCTGTTTATTAGTAGGTTTGGTATTTCTGTTAAATATTGTGGCAATTTCCGGGGCCGCTGCCGGCGTACAAGCGGCGCCAGAGGTGCCGGTCCTTTGTTATCACGATATCGGCAATCCCCGGGGAAATCCTTATACCGTTACTAAGGAGCGGCTGCGCGAACATTTTGAATGGCTGAAAACGAACGGCTTTCAGCCAATAAGCGTGGAAGAATATTTAAAAGCCAAACAGGGGCTGGCAATCTTGCCGGACAAAGCGGTAATGCTCACTTTTGATGATGGCTACCTTTCTTTTTATACCGACGTTTATCCGCTGCTTAAAGAATATAAATATCCGGCGGTATTGGCGGTAGTTACCTCTTGGCTTCAGACAGAGCCGCCGGCTGGTATCGGGCCGCTGGTAACATGGGAACAAATGCGGGAGATGGAACAATCCGGGCTGGTGACGATCGCGTCGCACACGCATGACTTGCACCGGTACGTGCCCGCAAATCCCGACGGTGATTTAGGGCAGGCCGTTTCGACATTTATTTATAAGGATGGTAGTTATGAAAGCGAAGCCAGTTACCGTCAGCGCATTGCTGCCGATCTTGAGATTACCCAACGGGTAATAAGCGGCCATTTAGGGCATCCCAGCCGGGTTCTCGTTTGGCCTTATGGTGAATACACCCAAATCGCGATTGATGAAGCCTATAAAAAAGGGTTTCAGCTGCTGTTCACCTTAGAAAATAATGGGGCTACCGCCTTACATGGCGAATTAGGGGTTAGGCGGATGATAGTGTATAATAATCCGGCCGCTGAAAAGATCGCCCCATATGTGCAAACGGGGAAAATCCAGGCGCCCCTTAGAGTAGGTCAACTGGATATCGATTTAATCTACGACGCTTCGCCACAGCAAATGGCGGAAAATCTGGAAACGGCCATCGCTTATTTGCGCAAAGCCAAAATAAACACCGTTATTTTGCAATCCTTTGCCGATGAGCAGGGAACGGGCAATATCCAAGAACTATATTTTTATACTTCCGCCGCTCCGGTGAAAAAAGACGTTTTAAATCATATTATCCAGCGCTTGCATCGAGAAAAATTCCAAGTCTACGCCTGGATGCCGACATTGGCTGGCCAATGGCTGCTTACCGGGCACCCGGAAGATGAGGTTGCGGCTTGGGATAATAAAAACAAGGGCTGGTACCGTCGCGCTACCCCGTTTAGTCCGCGCGTGGCGGCCGAACTCAAAAAAGTTTTTCGCGATTTAGCCGCCTATAATCCGATTGACGGCATTTTATTCCAGGATGATTTATATCTGAACGATTACGAAGACTTTTCGCCGGCCGCCAAAGCAGCCTTCCGGGAAAAATTCAACCGTGAATTGACGCCGGCGGCGCTAAATGACCCGCAAGTCCGGCAGGAATGGATTAATTTGAAAGTGCAAGCTATGAATAAGTTAACGGCCGAGTTGATGGACGAGGTGCGCCGCTACCGCCCGCAGGCTAAGTTTGCCCGCAATATTTATCCGAGCGCGGTGCTAAGCCCTGAGGCCAAAGCCTGGCTAGCGCAGGATTACGCCGAGTTTCTCCAGCTCTATGACTACACGGTGATTATGTGTTATCCTGCCCTGGAAAAAGTGCCAAAGCCAGAGCGGTGGCTGGCCGATCTAGCCAAAGCGGCCCTGGCTTATCCTGGCGCGGCGGAGCGGACGGTATTTAAACTGCAAGCCTATGACTGGGAGAAAAAACGGTGGATCGCGCCGGCGGTTTTGAAAAAACAAGTCGCCATATTGAAGGAAAACGGCGCGGTTAATATCGGCTACTATCCTTTAAACATTTACTCATCAAAAATGGCGCAGCTGCCTTTTTAGCGGGGTTTATTCATGGCTGCCAAGGATTTGATTTGGTTTCTCAGCGAATTTGTTTTTTATTATCCGCTAGTAATGAGTATTGTCTGGATTGTCGGCGCTTTTTACTTTTATTTGCGGCGGGAAGCAGGGAGGCGAAGGCGGCCGCCGGTGCTCGCCGAGTATCCTTTGGTATCGGTGCTGATTCCGGCGCACAACGAAGAACAGAGTATCCGGGCTACTATCGCCAGTGTGCTTAAGTCCAATTATCCTAACTTTGAAATTGTTGTTGTCGATGACGGCAGTACGGATGCCACGCCGCGCATTTTGCTGGAACTGGCGGCCGAATGCCCAGCGGTCAGAGTGTTAATAATGAAGCAAAATATGGGTAAGCCGTCAGCGCTGCGCTACGGGCTAATGGCTTGCCGCGGGGAAATTATTCTGGCGATGGATGCCGATGCCTTTTTGGATGCCAATGCCATGCGCTGGCTGGTTGCTCATTTTGTTGCCGGGCCGCGCGTCGGGGCGGTTACGGGGAATCCCCGGGTGCGTAACCGGACAAGTTTAATCGCCAAGATCCAAGTCGGTGAATATTCATCAATAATCGGCATGATTAAACGGACCCAGCGGATACTAGGGAAAGTTTTGACCGTTTCGGGGGTAATTGCCGCTTTTCGCAAACGGGCGCTGTTAGATGTCGGCTTGTGGGACATCGATATGATTACCGATGATATTAATGTTACCTGGAAGTTGGAAAAACATTTTTGGGATGTACGCTATGAACCCAACGCCTTATGCTGGATTTTGGTCCCGGAAACACTTAAAGGGCTTTGGCGGCAAAGGGTGCGGTGGGCCCAAGGCGGGGTAGAGGTAATCCGCCGCCATGCCGGTATTTGGACCGATTGGCGGCAGCGGCGGCTGTGGCCGGTATATATTGAATATGTAATTTCCGTTTGTTGGTCTTATGCTTTCGTCAGTTTTGGCGGGCTGTGGTTGCTGAACTTCATTTTTCCCCATGATTTGCCGGTGGCAAAGATTTTCCCGGAATGGAAGGGAGCGGTTTTGGTATCGTTATGCCTTGTCCAGTCAGCGATTGCTTTATGGATTGACCGTCGCTACGAAAAAAATATCTTATGGTATTATTTTTGGGTTATTTGGTATCCATTTGTATATTGGGTTATTTCTGCTTTGGCGACCGTCTGGGCGGCGCCGCGGGCGCTATTTGGCCATAGCAAGGGGAAACTGGCGGTTTGGCAAAGCCCCGACCGCGGCTTATTTGAAAAGTTGTAAGAAAACATCATGGCGAGGTGGTGCAATTGCATTATGTACCAATTTCGGCAACCAGGCGCAGCCGCTACCAATCCCGCCTAGCGGTTAGGTTATTGCCGCGCCGCTATATAGTCAGCTTCATATTCGCCAATTTAATAATGCAATTTGGGCCGGTGGCGCCCCAAGCCGCCCGGCAATTTATGGCGAGCGCTTTTCACGGTGCGGCTTTATTAATCATCGCTTTTTTCCTGTACCGGCTGGCCAGCTGGCTGATAGCGCCCCTTTACACTCGGCTTAAACAAATAACTATTGCATTTTACCGTGTGCTATTAGCTGGTGAACAAACGGCGGCCGTGGGAGATTTTGCGACCAACGTCATTGATACCCCAAGGCTAAGAAAACCGTTTTTACGCCTGGTAGAATTTTTGTTCTCACTATCGATATGGGTAACGTTTATCAGTCTTATTCAGCCGCTGGCGACAGTGCTAATGTGGCTAATCGGTTTTAAACTGATCGACGCGGAGCTGTTTGACTTGGCGGCGGTTGAAAGCACGGTTGAAATGATGAAGCTTTCCGTTTGGTGGGCCGGCATTGTCTTCTTAATTTTGTTTGGTTGGGCCCAGTGGAACTACTGGCGTTATGGCCGCCTTGAGCGGCGCAAGCACCGGCCGGCCGTCACCCCGGTTGACCTGGCGGTTCATTATCAAACTTCGCTGGCCGCCGTACATCAGGCGCAAACGGTCAAAGCAGCGATTGTCGAGGTTGAAGACGGCCAGCCGCGTTTCAGCCAAATCGCGCTCAAGGTTGGCCGGCGTGCGGGAGCCATTGCCGTCCTCGCTCTCATGCTGGCGCTGCCCGACCAGGCGCTGGCGAAAACAGCGGCAATTACGCTGCAACAAATCGGTTATGAGCAGGATATAACCGTTACCGGCGCTAAAACTGCGGTGACTTTCTCTTTCCCGGCGCCGCGCCTAAATCTTTTGCCTGGCAGCATGGCCAGTTTAACGGTGGAACCGGGACCGTTCCTGAATGATCAGAGCAATTTTACCATTTATATCAATGACCGGGCGGCAGCGTTCTATTCGGCCGGCCAGCTGCGAAAAAAGCCTGCCATTCAGCTGCCTTTGACGCAAGATATGCTGCAAAGCGGCAGCTTACGGGTTGCGATTGCTGCTAATCTTTTTGCCACCAATGACCTTTGCGCCGATTACGAGCGCGGGCATTTATTCTATATCATCCGCAACCAGTCCGGGGTAATCTATAACTATAATCCGGTTATCCCCAAGACCGTGCCCGAGTTTTTCGCCGGCTTAACGAGCGGCTTATTAGTGGTCATCCCTGACCAACCCACGCTGGCGGAAATTACGGCCGGTTCCTGGGCCTATGCCCAGTTGCAGAAACAGTATCCTTATCTGCCGGTGAAACTGATTTTGGCCGGTGAGCGGGGCAATTACCCGGAAGTGCCGCGGGTGTGGGTCGCGCTCCATAATAACCTTCCCGCTAATTTGACTGGGTATACCCAGGGGATTCATTTGCCGTTTGCCGATCTGGTGCTTATAACCGCCCAAGATGAGGGCAACTTGTACAATTTATCGCGCCAGTTAGGGCGGACCGACTGGCTACAGGCCGCCAACAGCGCTAATATTAGTGTAAGTTTGCCGGCGGCTGCGGCGGCTAAGGAAAGAGATAAAGTTTTTTTCGGCAACAATGGGCCCCAGGAAGGAATTTTAAGTATTCCGGTTGACTTTACCCTCTATCCCGCTTTGCTCGCAGAAGCGCCGCGGAGCATTACCATCCATTTGGAAGGGCGTTACAGCCCTGCTAACATATCCGGCAAGCAGGTGCGCCTTGATGTTTACTTTAACCGGGCGCTAATCCACAGCGAAGCGCTCGACGGGTCAGGCAAAATAAACAAAGAAATCAGTTTGCCGCCATCTGTGCCGCTGAAAAGCAAAAATGCTTTAAGTATCCAATTTGTCTATCCAGAAGAAGCGGGCTACTGCCAGGTTAAGGGGACCATACGCTCGGCGCAAATTTTTCAATCAAGTTATTTTGCCGGCAACGCGCGTTTGCCGGTTGATAAACTTACCTGGGACAATATCGGCATGCTGTTTAATAAAAAAGGAGCTATTTTAATAAGCGATAATCCGTCCCCTGACGCTATTCGAGCGGTGGGAGAACTCGTGCTGTATTTGAACCGGCAATTGCCGCCAGGCGAATATGCTTATCCATTGGTCGCCTTTTTAAAAGATTGGCAGCAATGGCTAAAACAAGATTATCTCGCGGTATTAGGACTGGCGGAAGCTATCCCCGAAGAGCTTTGGCAGGCATTCCCGCTCCAAAGGGGAAAAGGCTATACTTTGCTTAATAACGAGGGGCAAGCGGTTACTTACCGCTATCATCCGGTCGTCAATACGATTGTTGGCCAGATCGGCAATTGGCAGGGCTGCCCGCTGCTAAGCATTACTGCCAGCAGCGACGCATCAGCGCTTGCCGGTGCTATTCGCAAACTCAATGAACAGCAAAATTTAGCCAGCAATATTTTTTTGGTTGGCGGCGCGAGTCAACTTTTGCCGTTCAAAATTGCTGACGCTCAGCCGGCTGATGAGAGTGATGCCGCATGGACAGGTTTCTTGCGGACATTCTGGGAACGAATAGCGCGGCTGGGGCAAAAATATGAGCAAGCGGTTTTTTGGGCAGCCGGGATTTTACTAGTATTAATGTTGATCAAACACTATTTAACTTCACGGCGGTAAGAAAAGATCACCCGGTATGCGAAGAGGATTTTCCCGGCAAAATAGATAAGATTCAAAATAGATAAGATTATAGATTGTCTTTATTTTTGGGGCTCTGGCACTAGCTAGGTGGTTATAGTCACTAGCCCGCAAACAAATCAAGTGAAGGTGAAACCATGACCAAAGATCAACAAGCGTGCCTCAAACTACCCTCCGGTTTTTGCTTCGATTACGCCAACCTCTACGGTGAGGGCAAGGTTACGGCGGGCGATGTTACCGCTTTGGCCGCGCGCATCGCGGCGGCCCATGCGGCGGTGGAGCATCTGCGCCGCACGGGCCAGGTGCGGGGGCATTTGTCCAAGGATGGATTGCCGGAGAAGGTATTGTTTCCCCAGCTGCCATATATTGAAGAAGGCAATTTAAATTCGCCGGCGAGCATTGCCCGGCTGAAAGCATTCGGCCAGTCGCTGCGCTACAAGGTCGACGCCGTGGTGTCGTTCGGCATCGGCGGCTCGTATCTTGGCAACAAGGTGCTGTTTGACGTCCACTGCGGCGAGTTCTGGAACTATAAGCCGGTCGAGGCAAGAAGCGGCTATCCTAAGCTGCACTTTAGCGGCAATAACATCGACCCGCGGCGGACGCAGGAACTAATTGAACATCTCGTGGCCGAGGCCAAGGCCAAGACGGCGCAAGGCGGGAGCAATGACAAATATAAAGTAACCCTTATCGTCATCTCCAAGTCCGGTTCAACGATTGACACCATGGCCACGTTTATGGTAGTGTATGAGGCGCTACAGCGGCAGGCGCCGCTCATCGCCGTCGATGTCGTCGCCGTCACCGACCCGGCCGAAGGGGCAGGCGAAACGCTGCTTCACCGCCTGGCGCGCCAGCACGGCTGGCCGATGTTCAGCGTGCCCGACGGCGTGGGCGGGCGGTTCAGCGTCTTTTCCGAAGTGGGGCTCGTTACCGCCGCCTGCATCGGCTTTGATATCGACGCCTTTTTGGCCGGGGCACGGGCGATGGACGAGGCGTGCCAAAGCGGCGACATCTGGCGGAATCCGGCCATGCTCAATGCAGTACTCAAGTTTATCGCCGCCGAAAAGTATGGGCGGGATATTGAAGTGTTCATGCCCTACGGCGATTACCTCAAGTCGGTGGCCGAGTGGTACGTCCAGCTGCTGGCCGAATCGCTCGGCAAGCGCTATGACCGCGATGGGCGAGAGGTGTTCTACGGCCGCACGCCCATTGTGGCTGTAGGCACGACCGACATGCACGCCCAGACCCAGCAGCATCAGGACGGCAAAAAAGACAAAGTCGTCCAGTTTGTAAAAATCGCCGACTGGGAGGGCGATCCGATAATTCCCGACGCTTTCCCGGGCGAAGACAAGTTGTCCGCCATTGCCGGCATCACCATGGGCCAGGCACTGGAGGCGGCGCGCTCGGCCAATGCCGAGGCGCTCGCAAGCGACGGGCGGTTTAACGCGACCTTTGTCCTGCCGCGGCTGAATGCCTTTCACCTCGGGGAGCTGCTGTATCTGTTGGCCTTATCGGTGGCTTATGAAGGCGAGCTGGCCAATGTGGATGCGTTTGATCAGCCGGGGGTCGAGGCGTATAAGCGGATTATGGGGACGAAGCTTGTGGCTTTGAAGAAACAAATTTGAACCATGTGAATTTGAACCACAGAGGACACGGAGCGTGCGATTACATCGCACTTCGGGATTAAATTAATTTTAATCAAATTTTATCTTCGCGACCTCTGCGGTTCCAATATCCCTAAAGAGATGTTAAAGTAGGGGATAATTTGGTTTGGCGCAAAAATGATTTAATGGGCAGAATTATTGGTTCAGCAATTGAAGTTCACCGCATTCTTGGCCCAGGATATCTTGAGAGTGTGTATGAAGAAGCACTTGCTCATGAGTTTGTATTACGCAATATTCCATTTGAACGGCAAAAGAAAATTGCCTTAAACTACAAAGGCACTCCAGTTGGCGAGGGTAGGCTTGATTTTCTTGTTAATGGTAGTATCATTGTTGAGTTAAAAGCAGTAGATACCTTTGCTCCTATCCACATGGCGCAAGTGCTGTCTTACCTTAAAGCTACAGGATTAAACCTTGGGTTATTAGTAAATTTTAATGTCGTCAAATTGAGTAGTGAAGGAATAAAGCGCATAATTTTAACTCCGAAAATAATATGATATTTAATCTAATTATTAACTTATTAACCACAGAGGACACAGAGGCGCGATATGCATCGCGCGAAGAATTGAATAATAAATTTTTCTCCGCGTTCTCTGCGGTTCCAATACTCTGTGTTCTCCGTGGTTAAATATAACCAAAGGTGGTAAGTATAATGGAATCAATCATTCGCGATATTAAGCTTGCCCCGGGAGGGCATGACAAGATTGACTGGGTGAAGGAGCACATGCCGGTGCTCAATGTGCTCAATGAAGAATTGTCTCGGACCAAGCCGCTGGCGGGGAAAAAGGTGGTCGTCACCATGCACCTGGAGGCCAAGACCGCTTATCTTGGTTTGGTGCTGAAAAACGCCGGCGCCGAGGTGGCCATGACCGGCAGCAACCCGCTGTCCACCCAGGACGATGTGGCGGCGGCGCTGGTCGAGCGTGGCGTCAAGGTGTTTGCCTGGTACAACAGCACCCAGGAAGAGTATGACCATTTCCTGCACAAGGCGCTTGATACCAGGCCGGACATCATCATCGACGACGGCGGCGACCTGGTGGCGCTGCTTCACGGCGAGCGCAGCGACTTGGCGGCCAATATCCTCGGCGGCTGCGAGGAAACGACCACCGGCGTGCTGCGCCTGCGGGCGCTCGAGGCGGCGGGCAAGCTCAAGTTCCCCATGGTGGCCGTCAATGACGCCTACTGCAAATACCTGTTCGATAACCGCTACGGGACGGGCCAGTCGACGTGGGACGGCATCATGCGGACGACCAATCTGACCGTCGTAGGCAAGACGGTGGTCATCGCCGGCTATGGCTGGTGCGGCAAAGGGGTGGCGATGCGGGCCAAGGGCCTGGGGGCCAATGTCATTGTCACCGAGGTCGACCCCATCAAGGCCATCGAGGCCGCCTTCGACGGCTTCCGGGTGATGCCGATGGCAGAAGCCGCCCGCTACGGCGACATCTTCGTCACCCTGACCGGCTGCATCGACGTCATCCGCCGCGAGCATTTCGCCGTGATGAAAAATGGCGCCATTTTGGCCAATGCCGGCCACTTCGACGTCGAAATCAATAAGAACGACCTGGCGGCGCTGGCCGTATCCCGCCGGGTGGTGCGCAAAAATATCGAAGAGTTTGCCTTGGCCGACGGGCGCAAGCTGTACCTCTTGGCCGAAGGCCGGCTGGTAAACCTGGCGGCCGGTGACGGGCACCCAACCGAGGTCATGGACTTGTCCTTCGCCATGCAGGCCCTGGCGGTGCTGTATATCGCCGAAAATCATGGCAATTTGGCGAATAAGGTGTACAATATGCCGTACGAGCTTGACCGGCGGGTGGCGACCCTGAAGCTTAAGGCGATGGGTATTGCCATTGACGAGCTGAGCGAAGCGCAGATACGGTACCTGCATCAGGCGTAAAAAAATTAAAGCGTCTCGCCCTTTTTTGAGGGTGAGGCGCTTAATTTTTTTGGGTATATTTCGTTATTAAGTATTCTTGAAATTCGGCCAGGCACCATTGGGCGTGGTCGGGCAGGCGGGCCAGGTCTTCCGGTCGACGTAGCGGCGGCCGGGCGTGGTAGCGCTCCCACGTCTCCATAACTTTGGTTTCATGGGGATGCTTGTCGGCAATGGGTTTACAGAACAGGCTTGCGGCAGCTTCGACGGGGAGGTTAAAAAAGTCCAGCAGGGCGTTGAGGAGATTGACGGTAATATTGGTGCGGGCGCCGCTTTCGATCATGCTCAGGTACGATGCCGACAGCCTTACGCCGTATTTTTTCTCAATAGCCGTGGACGCATCTTCCTGGCTGAGCTGCAACTTTTCGCGGGCGAGCTTGATTTGTTCGCCAAATGTCATGTTATCACCCACCAATATTTTACTCATTATTCCATAAAATCCTGTTAACTATAAGTAAAATAAAACCCGGGTCAATAACTGACAGTTATTGACCCGGCATAGGGAGGCATGTATAATAAAAGTGGGTTGTAAAAATATTGAAATATTGACAAAAAATGCATGGGGAGGGGATGGCGTGCGAAAACTTGAGGCAATTTTGGGGTTTTTGCGCTACATGCAACAGGCCCAAAAGGTAGCAGTAAAAATGGCATTTTTGTCGGCCAGCAAGCTCAGGCGCGAGGATTTCAGCGACCAGGAGTGGGGAGAATTTATCGACTGTTACCAGCAGCTCATTGCCCTCGACTATTTCCTTAGCAGTTTAAAGCGGCAGCTAGCGGACTGGTGCACTGTCGACGGCGTCAATAGCAAAGATTTCTTGTAATCCTGTCGTATTTCGACAGGATTTATTTATGCCGTGTAGAAATCATAAGCTAACATAATCCCCCTTTTTTCGAAAATTGGTGTCTGGAGGCAAGACATGGATTTTCGGGCCTTTCTTGCCCAATTCACAACTAAACAGCGGCTGGCGGCGCTTGTGGCCATTGGCGCCATTATCGCGGGCGCCGCTTATTATGTCACATTGCCGCAAACGGCAGTGGCGCCGCCGACCTCGGGAACCACGGCGCCGGGGAGCGTCACGGTAAAGCCGGTTATGCCCAAGGGCTATCAGCCGCACGGCGTCCTGCGCGATCCCTTTGCCCTGCCCGAGACCCAGCAGCCGGTAAGCGCCGCTCAGCCAACCGGAGCTATTGCGCCGGCGTCGTCGCCGCAGCCGGGCAACAAGGCCCAGGCGGCCCGGCCGGTGCTGACCGGAGTGGTGGCCGGCGGCAGCGCCAAAGCGGCGATTATCCGCTATGGCGGCGAGAGCCGGTCGTATCAGGTGAACGAGTTTATCGGGCCCTATCAACTGCTGGCGGTATACGAGGATTCTGTCACGCTGTGGGGGCCGGACGGCAAACTGGTGCTGACTGTTGGGAAGGAATGAGGTATGAAGTATGAGGTATGAAGTATGAGGTATGAGGTATGAAGTATGAGGTAAGGGGGAAGTGGAAAGTGGTAAGGAAGGTGTGGGGGCGGGTGGCCAGTGGGTTGTGCCTGCTGATGCTTTGCCTGCTGCTGGTTATGCCGCCTGCACTGGCGGCCGGGCCGATGGTCAACATGAACGTCACCGACGCCGAAGTGCGGGACGTGCTGACAGCGTTGGCCAGTGTGGGGCGGGTAAGCATTGTCGCCGACGACTCGGTGACCGGCAAAATTACGATACAACTGCGCAATATTCCCTTCGAGACGGCCCTGGACCTGGTGACCAAAACGAAGGGGCTGACCTACTATAAAACCGGCAATGTCATCGTTGTCGCTTCCGCCGACAAGCTGAGCAAAGGGTTTGGGTCGGTCCAGATTATCAAGCTCAAGTACGCGCGGGCTGACGAGGTAAAAAAGTCCTTGGCGCTTGTTATCCCCGACGAGCGCCTGAAAGTGGACGAGGCCACCAATTCCCTGGTATTTAGCGGTTCGCCGGCGGAAAGCGAAGCCTTGCGCCAAGCCTTGGCCGAGCTGGATGTCCCGTACGAGCAGGTATCGCTGGAGGCCCAGGTGGTCGCCATCAACAGAAATGCGGCCAAAGACCTGGGGTTCGACTGGCAGTGGTCAGGTCTGCCGGCCAATACGGAATTTGACAGTACTAGCGGGACGACCAAAACGACGCGGGAGTATCCCGGCGTTATCAAGTTCGGCAAGGCGTATGATGGCACTCCCTACGAATTCACCTTCCAGGCCAAGCTGAGCGCCCTCATAACAAGCGGCGAGGCCAAACTTCTGGCCAAGCCGAAGATCACGACCATTAACGGCAAGGAAGCCAAAATCCTCATCGGCGACCGTATCCCGGTCCTGGTCGAGCGGACAGAGAACGGCAAAACGACCACGACCATTGAATATATCGACGCCGGCATCAAACTGACCTATACGCCGCGTATTAATGCCGACGGCTACATTACCGCCGCCGTCCACACCGAAGTCAGCACGCCCACGCTGGTGCCGGAGATGAAGGCTTACCGCGTCACCACCCGCGAGGCCACGACCAATGTGCGCATGAAAGACGGCGACACGATGGTCATCGGCGGTCTCATCAGCAACGAGGAGTCGGGCGGGAAAAACCGCGTGCCGCTGCTCAGCGACCTGCCGGTGCTGGGCAAATTGTTCGAGAGCGTGCATAAGACGAAAAACGAGACGGAAGTGGTTATTTTCCTGACGGCGAGGATTGTGAAGTAGATTAATTTGGCAAGGGGGAGGTGCCTACATGCCGATTAATATCTTAGTTGCCGACGACCATGCGCTGCTGAGGCAAGGCATCAAAAACGTGCTGGCGCTGGAAAACGATTTTGCCGTTATCGGCGAAGCCGGCGACGGGGAAGAGACGCTGCGCAAAGCGGCCGAACTGGCGCCTGACGTTATCCTGCTGGACATCAACATGCCGCGGCTGAACGGGCTGGAGGTGACCAAACGCCTCCGCGACAGCCACCCCCAGATTAAGGTGCTCATTCTCACCATCCATGACGACGACAACTATGTCGTGGAGGTTATTAAAGCCGGCGCGGCCGGTTATCTGCTCAAGGACGTCGAACCCAGCATGCTGGTGGCGGCCATCCGCGCCGTCTATGAAGGCGAGTCCTTCATCTATCCTACGCTGGCCAAGAGATTGCTTGATGAGACTATTCGCCGTGGCGAAAAGAAAAAACAGGAGTCTGCCGTGCAGCCGGCGCGGCGCGGCGAAGAGCGCCTGACCTACCGCGAACTGGAAGTGCTGCAACTCGTCGCTCAGGGCCTGAGCAACAGTGAAATCGCCCAGAAGCTTTACTTAAGCGAAAAGACGGTGAAAAACCACTTGACCAATATCTTCCGGAAGATCAATGTTACCGACCGGACGCAGGCGCTTATTTACGCGATCAGGCATAAGATCGTCGTTTTGGAAGAATAGGGCGGGCACTTTTAGGCTTGCCGCTGAATATACTATCCTATCCCGCGACGAAGGGGGGTAGGATAGTTTGTTTTTTTCCTATACGGCGAGCGTGGTCTTAGTGTCCCTGGCGCTGTACGGGCTGTGGTGCTTCCTGAAAGACCTGTGGGACTGGTATTTGGCGCCGCATATCTTTCGCCCGCCCGGCGTGACTTTCCTCATCCTGGTAAAAAATGCCGAGCAGGAGATCGAATACTTGCTGCGCTACCTGATTCGTGAACTGGAAACGGCTGACATAGATGCTGACGCCGTGGTCGTCGACTGCGGTTCAACCGACCTCACCCTGGCCATTATTGAGCGGCTGACGGCCGAAGCCGAGACGGTGACGGTTTTGCCCTTACCGGCGAGCGCCAAGCCGGTCGCCGAAGCGCTGCCGCTTTGCCGGGGACAGGTTGTCCATGTCCTCGACCTGGTTAGCCGGCTGCGCGGCGAGGATTTCCTCGTGGCCGTCTGCGCCCTGCTGCGCAGCGCCGGCCGGACGTCAGCCGCTCGGAACTGGCGCGCTGGCGGCTAGTGCTGCTGCCGCAGCCGCATGATGTCACAGATAACTTCCACCAGTTTTTTGGCAATGGGTAGGAGCTCCGGGGCATAAGTTGCCGCCGCTTCCTGCGCTGCCAGGCCTGCGGCGCGGGGCGAATAGGCAGCGGCCAGGCGGGCGTACCCGAGCTGTTTGTGCACGGCTTTCGCCGTCCAAAGGACGGGAATTGACGCGCCGCCCAGGAGTGCCACCGTGGCGGGGAAAGGCCCGGCTTTGTTTTCCCGCACCGCGGTCACCGCCCGCAAATTCAAGTAGCCGGTGCAGGTGTCTTTCGCCACCCGCGGGGTGCGCACTTTGACCGGAAAGAGGACAAGCCCAGGCGCGAGCGGCAGGGGTTGCAGGATATCGCGGCCGGTGGCGCGGGCGCTCGCCTGGCGCAGGGCCGTAAGGTCGGCCGCCAGGCTCCGCGCCAGGCGCACGAGGACGGTGCGGACCCGGGCGTTGGTCGGATGCGCTGCGCCGTCGGTAGTCAAGATGACGGTGCGGTCGCCGCTCGTGGTGTATTCCGGCAGGATGGCCGCGATTGCATCGGGTGGGGGGTAACGGTGCATACAAAGCCTCCTTTGGGTTAGATGGAAAGTGGGAAGTGGAACCGAACGTATGTTCTGAAAATATGGTAGCAAATTTTTCCGGGGCTGACAAGGTTTTTATGTGAACCGCAAAGATATTCATGCCAATAATTGGCACCACAAAGCATGAAAACGGATAGTCTGCGGCGAATATTTAGCTTGCGGCTGGGCGACCAAAGGACGTCGCGTACTAGCGCTTCGAGCCTGACGCAAAGATTGTCCTCAATCATTCGGTGCATCACTAACTGTCACCTCCTATTGGAGAGTACGCAGGGTAGAATACATCCCTAGAGATGATTGCACCAGTCGCAAAATAAGGCCGCAGAAGGAGAATTAGAATGAGTAACAATGTCCAGGTAGTTTATGAGCGGTGTTGCGGGTTAGACATTCACAAACGCAAAATTGAAGCCTGTGCCCTGGTAGGCGAAAAAATGCGGCGCAACAGTTTCGGCACTACGTCAGAACAGTTGCACAAACTTGCCGATTGGTTAAAAAAACATGAGGTTGAAATCGTAGCAATGGAAAGCACCGGTGTTTACTGGAAGCCGGTTATCAACGTTCTGGAAGCCGAAGGAATAAAAGCGATAATAGTCAATGCTCAGCACATTAAAAACGTACCTGGACGAAAAACCGATGTTAAAGATGCCGAGTGGATAGCTTCGCTTCTTCGCCATGGACTACTAAAACCAAGCTTCATTCCCGAGCGCAGGCAACGGGAAATGCGGGAAATCACAAGATTACGCACCTCTAAAATTCAAGAACGCGCCCGTGAAATCCAACGGCTGCAAAAATTCTTGGAAGGCTGCAACATAAAATTGTCATCAGTGGTAAGCGATATAAACGGCGTAACGGCGAAAGAAATCATCAAAGCAATTGCTGCCGGCGTAAATGACCCCAAAAAACTGGCTGAAATATCTCGTGGTCGGCTAAGTGCTTCCCAGGAAGAACTTGAAACTGCCCTAGACGGAATAGTAAGCCCTGACATTCGCGCTCTAATCCAGATCCAACTTGAAGCTATTGAAGCCTTAGACAAACAAATAGCATCACTAGACTTGATGATGGAAAGGATAGAGCGAGAAGACGAAAATTTTAAGCAAGCCCTGGAGCTAATAGATACAATCCCGGGAATAGGGAAACGGATTGCCCAAGTAATATTGGCAGAAATAGGACTTGACATGAGCCGGTTCCCAAGCGCCAAACATGTGTCCGCATGGTCTGGTCTAGCTCCAGGGAACAACGAAAGTGCCGGAAAGCGAAGATCTGGGAAAGCAAAGCCGGGCAATCCACAGCTTAGGTCGCAGCTAGTTCAGGCGGCCCACACGATAGCGCGGATGAAAAACTGTTATTTATCGTCGTTATATCACCGAATAGCAGCCAGAAGAGGTAAAAAACGAGCAGCAGTCGCAGTAGCACATGCGATTATTGTAATCGTTTACCACATGCTTATTCGCAAAGAACCGTATAAGGAGCTTGGGGAAAACTATTTGTCGGAACAAATGCGTCGCAGCAAAATTAAAAGTTTAGTTAACCTTGTTAAAAACATAAAGAAACTGGACGACGATGTTCAGTTCATTATTAGCGACCAAAGTATTCGGATAATAATTGGCGAAGAAGTAAAAGAGTTCTCAATGACAGGTTGACACTAGAAAATCAGCTTTCTTTTGTACACCAGGCCTGTCAAAAAATAGATTTGCACAGGCTTAGTTTGCTATTGCCTAAAAATGGAGTATGACCAAGGGGGTTGGCGCACCCCGTTTTCAGGGTAGGACGCTAAGGACGCAAAGGGTATACCGGGCGCGACGCCTGTCGCGCCAGAAAAATTGGCGCAACTTCGCGCTCTTTGCGTACTACTCCGAAAACTCTACACCTGTTTTCATTCTTTGTTGGTGTCGTGCTAACGACATGGGGGGTCTACCCTGAAAACGGGTATAATCACACGGTGAATAATGGAACCACAGAGGACGCGGAGGGGATATTTTTTACCTTAGCGCGATGAATATCGCGCCTCTGTGTCCTCCGTGGTTGAAAAAAGTTTTCATGCCTTTTAAGTGCCAATTTTTGGCATGAGTATCTTTGCGGTTAAATAATCAAAACAACTGAAAAGGACTGATTACCATGACCATGCGCATTGGCATCCCGCGCGGGCTTTTATATTACCAGTACGGCAGCCTGTGGGAGCGCTTTTTAAGCGAACTGGGGGCCGAGGTAATCGTTACCGGCGAGACTACCAAAGCCACCCTTGATTATGGCAGCGCCCTTGATGAGGTATGCCTGCCGGTCAAAGTGTATTTCGGCCATGTCTGCGACCTGTGCCGCCAGGGCGTAGATGCCCTGTTTACCCCCAGGCTGGTGAGCGTGGCCGCCGGCCAATACACCTGCCCTAAAATCATCGGTATGCCAGACATGCTCCGCAGCAATCTGCCCAACCTCCCGCCGCTTATCGACTGCTCCGTCAACCTGCGGCGCGGCGCCCGCAGCTTGTACCAGGCCATTGTTGGCGTAGGCCGCCTGCTGGGTAAAGGTTCGCTGCCAACCATCGCCGCCTGGTACCGTGCCTGGCGGTATATTCACAGTATCGTTCCTGCAGCCAGCATGCCGCCGCAAAGGCGGCGCGTCGGCCTCATCGCCCACCCCTATCTCATCCATGACCGGCAAATCAGTATGCGCGTGTTGCAGCGACTCCAGCAGCTGGGCGTGGCCGTTGTCACCCCGGATGCGGTTGCTGCCCGCCGGGCGGCCGCGGCCGCTAAAACACTTGGCAAGAAAATTTTTTGGTCAAACAGCGCCCACATGGCCGGCGCCGCCCTCAGCCTGATGCACGAGGCACCACCGGTGGACGGCATCATTTTTATGAGCTCCTTTGCCTGCGGCCCCGACGCCCTGGTCGGCGAACTAATCAGCCAGCGTGCCCACAACCGGAACATCCCCTGCATGCTGCTCACCCTGGATGAACACACGGCCGAAGCGGGCTTTGTCACCCGGTTGGAGGCGTTTACCGATATGCTGCTACGGAGGAAACTGTCATGATCGTCACTTTTCCCCATATGGGCCATTTAAGCATAGCCCTTAAGGCCATTTTTACCGGCCTGGGCTGCACCGTTCTCCCCCCACCGCCCATTTCCAAGCGGACGCTTGCGCTGGGCGTCAAATACGCGCCGGAAATGGTGTGTTTACCGTTCAAAGTTACGCTCGGCAATTTCATCGAAGCCCTCGAACTGGGGGCGGATACGCTCATCACCTGCGGCGGCGTCGGTCCCTGCCGGCTGGGTTACTATGCCGAAGTGCAGCAGGGCATCCTGCGCAGCCTCGGCTATGATTTCACGATGGTGGTATTTGAACCCAATCTGCCCGATGTCTTGCATAGCATCCGCCGGCTCGCCCCCCGTCTGGGTCTGTGGCAGGTCTACCAGTCCTTTCGCCTTGGCCTGGCGAAGATGAACGCCCTTGACAATCTTGAGCGGCAGGTCTCCTTTCTCCGCGCCCGGGAAGCGGCTGCCGGCGGCGCCAACGACATTTGGCAGGATGCCAGGCAGGCGATTGATGACGCCGCGGACCTTACCACGCTAAGGCGAATATGGCAGGACGCGGCTGCCCGCCTGGCGGCTCTGCCCGTCCGGGCCGAGCCGGCGCCGCTGCGCATCGGCATTGTCGGCGAGATTTATGTTATGCTGGAGCCGTTTGTCAACCTTGACCTGGTGCGGCGGCTGGGAAGTATGGGCGTAGAAGTCCACCAGACCATGTACCTGAGCGATTATGTTAACGGCCACCTCTTCCGCCGCCGGGAATATCTCGATCTTTTTCACCGGCTGGCCTCCCTTGCCCAGCCCTATCTTGGACACTATGTTGGCGGCCACGGCCTCAAAAGCGTCGCCTACGCCCTCCATATGGGACAAAGCGGCTATGACGGGCTTGTCCACGTCTTTCCCTTTACCTGTATGCCCGAAGTGGTGGCCAAAAACATCCTCCCCAAGGCCGCTAGCGATGCCGCCATCCCGGTCCTGTCGCTTGCCTTTGACGAACAGTCGGGCGAAGCCGGCCTAGTGACGCGGCTGGAAGCCTTTGTCGACCTTTTGCGGCTCAGGCGCCGGCGCTGCGGGGGCTAATCGTAAATTTTACCATATTCTTGCCGTGCGCTAAAAACCCGGCGAGCATTGCCGCTCGCCGGGCTTAACTTTTGTGATTATTTGTGATTTTTGGCAGTCTGCGCCAACTCATGTTGCGACAGCCAGCATCCCGCTTACTCATTCCGCCGATAAATCTCTATTCCCTGCTCCTCAATCTTTTGCCGCAGTTTTTCCGCCACCGGGCCATTCATATCAACAACATCGATCTTATAAATCCCTGCCGCTTCATCCAAATCCGACCGCAGCCCTGGCGGGAAACTTCCTTCGCAATACACGGCGATATCTATATCGGAATTGTATTTATAATCGCCCCGGGCGCGCGAGCCAAAAATGACCGCCCGGCTTACCGTTTCCCGCCGCTGAAGTTCTTTGACCATTGCTTGCACAACACGTTCCGGCAAGCCAAACTTCATTTGACCGCCTCCGCTATCTTATTTGCCAAGGTAGCGAACTGGGGAAAATACTTTTCCTTGACTTTGGCATAAATCTGTTTTGCATTCTCTTCATTATAAGTGTGGGCCGTCAAATTGCGGTCGTCGATCATCTCCAGCCAAATCTCGCCGTTATCAATCAGCCCTGCCGTAAAAGCCTCCTTAAAAGCCGCGCGCGGCGACTTGACATCAGCGATTCCTTCATACTCTAGATATGCCTTTATAAGCTTCCAAGCCAGTTCATAGGTAAATTCAAAACGCTGAATAACCCCGTCATAAACTAAGATATTGGATAAATCTTCGGCCAATGCCTCTTGGAGCCGCCGCACCGCTTTTTGGTATTCCTTCGCCCGTTCACTTAATCGCTCAATGTTCACCGCTTAACCCCCCTATTATCGTCAGGGCATTGGTTACTCGCCCCAGCCCTTCTCGCCTTATTACCGCAATAAACCCAGCGTCATATCAAGAGCGCTGGGTTTATTTGCGTCCGGATTAAATTCCTCTATCCCGGCAAAACGCGAGAACTTAGTAGGGTTCGACAAACAGTTCAAAATAGGCTTGGGGATGAACACAGGCCGGGCACAATTCGGGCGCCTCTGTCCCTTCGTGGACATAGCCGCAATTACCGCATTTCCACAAGACCTTTTCATCTCTTTTGAAAACCTTGCCATTTTCGATATTGGCGGCTAGTTTGTTAAATCTCGTTTCATGCCTTTTTTCAGCTGAAGCAATCATTCTAAAGGCGGCAGCAATTTCCGGATAACCTTCCTCCTCGGCGGTCTTGGCAAATGCTGGATAAAGGTCTGCCCACTCCTCATTTTCACCGCTGGCTGCTGCCTTCAAATTATCAAGGGTGGCTGCCTGGGCAACTGGGTAAGCGGCATTAATTTCTATCATCGCTGGCAGTTCACCCGCAAAACCTTCGAGCAAAAACTTATAAAACCTTTTGGCATGCTCTTTTTCATTGTCGGCTGTTTCAATAAATATATTTTTAATCTGCTTATAACCTTCCTTATCGGCCACCGAGGCATAGTAAGTATAACGGTTGCGGGCCTGCGACTCCCCGGCAAACGCCTTCAAAAGATTTTCGGCGGTTTTGGTTCCTTTCAGGCTCTTCATAAGAACCCTCCTCGTTTTTTATTTTATTATACCATATAACATTTATTGCCAACCAATAATTGCTTGATATTTCTATTTATTTGCTATCTGTTTCATGCAATATACTAAACTACCTTTTTCAAGATGGTGTTTAATACATAAACAACATTTACCATGGTATTCACAGTTCCGATTTGGACAGGAACAATTTATATTGTTGCAATTAGCCATCGCCCTCACCTCTTTTGCTAAAATTTAATTAATATTTCGTCTAACAACCAATATTATCCTCCATGCAGTTCGACCCGAAGATAGTGGACGAGTTTCTTAGCATCTTAAATGCCGGAGAGTATCAAAAACTCGCCGGCATTTTTACTTCTTAATACCCCTGATTTAGTCGCCATTAGCAATGTAAAAAAATGCAAAATAATGTCAATAAAAGCTGCCACACATATTCTTTAGATGGTATAATTTACTAAAATACATTTAAAAACAGGTGTTTAGGGAAAAGGTGGGGAGAAAGAGGAACGGATGTACCGCCGCAAGCTGATGAACGGCAAGAGCTATCGCAACGCCATCGTCAACACCATGCGCACCACGCTGTCGGCCAAAAGTGCCGAAACGAGTAAACACGCCGAGCGGCTGCAGGATTTGTGCCTGCGAATTGGCCGGGCGCTTAACCTTTCGGGCAAAGAACTGGACGAAAGGTTAAACTTTTCACTATTTCCAAAAACTTAAATGGTTTTTATGAACTGTCTAATCATTCACCGGTGTTACCAGCGCACGGTCTATAAAGAAAGGTATATTTAGAAGGTAACAGGGCGTGCAATAATGCACGCCCTGTTTTACTGAATTGTTATGGATTAACTTTGGCCTTAAAAACTTGTTTACCGTCCTTCATTTCAATTATTACGGCGCTCTTTACCGCGTCATGGGTGGCATTAAGCGTGGTTGCTCCCGTTACCGCAGGGAAGTTTTGCGTCGCCGCCAAGGCCTGGCGGATTTTGTCCGGCTCGGCGCTATTGGCCCGTTTAATGGCGTCAATCAACAAATTGGCCGCATCATACGCCAGTACGGCGACAGCGTCTGGCTTTTGACCATATTCCTTTTGGTAAGCTTCGACAAAGGCTTTTGAAGCAGGGCTGTTATCTTCAACCGAGTAATGATTGGTAAAATAAGTGTTGTTAAGCGCCGCCGCACCAGCAATTTCAACAAGTTTTGGCGAATCCCAGCCGTCACCGCCGACGATCGGTACCATGATGCCGAGGTCACGCGCCTGCTTGACAATTTTCCCTACTTCTTCATAATAGCCGGGCACATAAAGAATTTCAGGATTGAGTGCTTTGACCTTGGTCAAAATTGTCTTAAAATCCTGGTCCTTTTGCAAATACGCTTCTTCCGCCACAACGCGGCCGCCACCTTTAATAAAAGCATCTTTGAAGAAAGCTGATAGCCCTTTGCTGTAGTCGCTGCTATTGTCAATCAATATTGCCGCCGTTTTAAGTTTTAAGTTGTTAAGTACAAAATTTGCACCGACTGTACCCTGGAACGGGTCAATAAAGCATACGCGGAAAGTGTAATCTTTCACTTTGCCAGTTTTTTCATCAACGGTTACTTTAGGGTTGGTAGCTGCTACCGCTAAAAATGGCACCTTATTTGCTTCCGCTACATTTGACGCGGCAATCGCGTTAGAACTTGCGAACACGCCGGTTACAGCCACAACTTTATCCTGGGTAATCAGTTTTGTCATTGCATTAGCCGATTCTGACGGTTCACTTTTATTGTCGGCAACAATCGCCTGAATTTGCTTTCCCAGCACCCCACCCTTGGCATTGGCTTCCTTAATGGCCAGTTTGGCCCCATTGGCCGCCGAAGTTCCAAAAGTTGCGTTGCCGCCAGTCATCTCATTAAGTAGGCCAATCTTAATGTCTTTAGACGCTGAATTGCCACCGCAGCCTGCCAGAGTAACTGTCAGCCAAACCACCGCCAGCAATACCGTTTTTAATTTACACACTGTTTTATTCATAGACACTTCTCCTTCCCCTATTTAAATTTTTAATGTGCCTTAATACCAAAAAGCATACCCCCGGGCCGAAAAACTGGCCAAAGCGCCTAGCACACCGGCAAAAACAAAAGAGCCAAATCAATAGATTTGACTCTCAAACATGACAAAAGCTAGCTACCGCACAATAAAAAAGCTGCGGTAAGCCTGCCCTCTGTCCTTTTGCCTGAGAGTTTCATCGGTCACTTGCATCCCGACTTGCACCTTCGGCGCCCTATTGAAAGGGACTCTCCAGAGGTCCATCCGTTTACGGTCAAGCACAATAGTCTTACCCCAGTACTTTTCCGTAAACTTCATATGGACAAATGTATTAAATTTTCGGCACATCTTGTTAAAATTATACAAACGGCAGCTGTTGTTGTCAAGCTTTTTGGCAAATTTGTCAAGAGTACATGAAAATGTCACCTAAATTGGTTTATGAAAAAATCAACTTTGCCGTTTATGCACCTGAAAGTTCTTGCCCTTTTACCTTCCGGCCGTCTCTTACCTCTTACCTCATACTTCATACTTCATACCACATACCTAATATTCACAAACTATTGACAACCACCCCCGGCCAATTATATGATATAGGCGTAAAAAATTAGCAAAAACTGTCAAAACCTCCCGCTATAGGCGACGCAAGGCTTCATCGGCATTTTGGTGGTGATTGCTACAAATTTCACATAAAAATTGGCGCGATCCCCGCAAACCGCCGAATCAGCCCAGTAATGTTGCCATGGGGACGGTTCTTTTGACAATGGAAAAAATTAACATTGTCAAAAGAACCGTCCCTTTGACAATAAAGAAGGAGGCGAAATATTCAGCCAATGCGTTCACTTTATGTGACAGACGCGGGAAGCCACCTACAAAAAAGCGGCGGGAGGTTTCTCGTCTGCAAAGGCGAACAAATCCTCCACGCAATACCTGCCGAACAACTGGACAACGTCGTGCTGTTCGGCAGCGTTCAAGTTACGGCCAAAACAATAACCGAATTTTTAAAGCGGGGCATAACGTTGACTTGGCTGTCTAGCGCGGGTGAATTTTATGGCCGTCTTGAATCAACCCGTCATGTCGACATTCATAAGCAACGCCAACAATTTAAAATGGGCGAGCGGTTTGACTTTTGCCTCAAATTGGCCAAATCAATCATTGGGGCCAAAATCGCCAACTGTCTAACCATCCTCCGGCGTTACCAGCGCACGGCCCAAAAAGAAGAAGTAGCACACTATATCGAAGTTATAAAGGTATATTTAGACCGTATCGATTCGGCGGAAACCATTGAAAAAGTTTTGGGTCTGGAAGGCATTGCCGCCCGTAACTATTTTCAAGCCTTATCACACTTAGTTCCCGACGATTTCCATTTTTCCGGCCGTAACCGGCAGCCCCCCAAAGACCCCTTTAACTCGCTTCTTAGTTTTGGCTACACCTTGCTGATGTATGACCTGTATACAATCGTGCAAAATGCCGGCCTTCATCCCTATGCCGGTCTTATCCATAAAGACCGCCAGGGCCATCCCACGTTGGTATCTGATTTAATGGAAGAGTGGCGGCCGACTATCATCGACGCTCTGGTTATGTCGGTCATTCAGCGGCGGGAAATACAGCCGTGCGATTTTTTGCCGCCGGACGAAAAAGGCGGCGTATATTTGTGCCGCGAGGCAGCGGCCTCTTTCATCGCCGCCTACGAAAAACGACTGACAAAGTTAAACAAATACGGCGGCAAAGAGCTCACCTTCCGCCAACTGCTTGCCCGCCAAACAAGTCTGCTTGCCAAAGCAGTCTTGGATGAAGATCCGGATATATATGAGCCTGTATATATACGCTAAGCTAAAATTACGAAACGGTGATGGCAATGGAGAAAAACTGGCTGGAATTGGACGACGAAAGCTTGCCGGCCGCTATGGCCTTACCACAGAAATATTTTGTGCTAGTCATCTATGATATTGTCTGCAATAAGCGCCGCCGGCGCATGGTAAAACTGCTGGAAGCCTTTGGTTTTCGCGTGCAAAAATCGGCTTTTGAATGCCAACTTGAACGGCGCCGGTATGATCGGCTGGTAAAAATCGCGCCAAGACTAATCGACAAAACCGAAGACTCTCTGCGTATTTATCTTTTAAGCGGCAAAATGTCGGTACTGTCATGGGGACGCGAAGAATTTGTTGACGACAACGGCACAATAATAATATGATAATAATGATGAAAAATATAATAAGGAAGGAAGTTGGAATTGCCCCCGCTATAGGAAAATCAAGGCTTCCTCGGCATTTTGGCAATTTTTGGCGCCGCTTGTGCGCCAAAACTAGCGTCAGCCCCGCAAACCGCCGATTCAGCCCAATAACCGTGCGACCTAGCGGGCACAGGGTTTAAAAACAAAATCCCCGTAAGGGGACGGAAACAATTCGCGCCGAATCCATTGTCTTGCCCTTTCTTCGTTTTTATAGTTTAAAAACAAAATCCCCGTAAGGGGACGGAAACGCAAGAGAATGTGAATGATTACTTCGCAGAAATTGCACGCGTGTTTAAAAACAAAATCCCCGTAAGGGGACGGAAACAGTAGGAGATAATTCTGCATCTTTGCTAATTTCTTCGCAAAGAAGTTTAAAAACAAAATCCCCGTAAGGGGACGGAAACTATTCTGGCGCCTTCCAGTCGCCCCATTCACTAGCAACTATGAGTTTAAAAACAAAATCCCCGTAAGGGGACGGAAACGTCGCCCCATTCACTAGCAACTATGACCAGGTTCGCCGGCAAGCGTTTAAAAACAAAATCCCCGTAAGGGGACGGAAACTCGTAAATAATACGAGCTGCTTTTTTGGTTTTGCGAGTCGCAGCGTTTAAAAACAAAATCCCCGTAAGGGGACGGAAACCTAAGTCTACGTCAAGTATATCAGTGTAAGCGTTGGTGATAAGCGGTTTAAAAACAAAATCCCCGTAAGGGGACGGAAACCGTGGTAATCCACACAGTACAAGGAGCAGGGATTTGCGTTTTAGTTTAAAAACAAAATCCCCGTAAGGGGACGGAAACCTGGTTCTCAGGCAGAACCTTATGGTATAAGCCCCTGACAAAGTTTAAAAACAAAATCCCCGTAAGGGGACGGAAACATTGTTTTGGGCGGTTAACTGGTATCACTTCGGGCACAGACGTTTAAAAACAAAATCCCCGTAAGGGGACGGAAACTTTCGGCAGGAAGGTAATATAGGAGAACAATGTCCCCGTTAAACCAGGTTTAAAAACAAAATCCCCGTAAGGGGACGGAAACCTTACCCATCTGCCACATTCGTTCAGCCAAATCATAGTGGTTTAAAAACAAAATCCCCGTAAGGGGACGGAAACAAACTGGTGCCAATTAGCCAATCCATTTTTTACCTCTTACCCGTTTAAAAACAAAATCCCCGTAAGGGGACGGAAACCGCCTTCATCCAGGTGTTTTAACATTACCCAGCCATGGACATGTAGTTTAAAAACAAAATCCCCGTAAGGGGACGGAAACTTAAATTCACTTAATTTCATGTTTATTCTCCTCCCGTTTTACTATTGTTTAAAAACAAAATCCCCGTAAGGGGACGGAAACTACACTTTTCCCAGTCTCCTATATACCAACACGAAATAGAGAAGTTTAAAAACAAAATCCCCGTAAGGGGACGGAAACATGTAATGATTGTATAGCCAATATAGTCATCGGCATTTTCAGTTTAAAAACAAAATCCCCGTAAGGGGACGGAAACTTTCTGGCCCTATTTAGAGTCTTTGCTATTTCAGCGAAGAAAAGTTTAAAAACAAAATCCCCGTAAGGGGACGGAAACTTACTTGAGCAACTTGGCCGGTTATTACCCGAAATTAGCGAGGAGTTTAAAAACAAAATCCCCGTAAGGGGACGGAAACTCAAAAATATAGGCTATGCGCTCTTTTGCGGCTTCAAGAAGTTTAAAAACAAAATCCCCGTAAGGGGACGGAAACCATTTGGGTCAAAATTGTAATTGGCTGGGCCATGTTCGATTAAGTTTAAAAACAAAATCCCCGTAAGGGGACGGAAACCGCTGTCGAAGACGGAAAACGAGAATTTTAGAGACGAGTCGTACGTTTAAAAACAAAATCCCCGTAAGGGGACGGAAACACAACGTAGTCAATGTAATTGATGATACTGTCTGGTATGTCTCCGTTTAAAAACAAAATCCCCGTAAGGGGACGGAAACCATTCTTAATCCTACCTATTTTTTTGTTACCGTCACTGATATGTACTGTTTAAAAACAAAATCCCCGTAAGGGGACGGAAACGAAAAATCTAGGGCAAAGTTTTTAGTGAAGGCCAGGAATTTTGGTTTAAAAACAAAATCCCCGTAAGGGGACGGAAACTGCTAGTTATGACGAATGGCATATTGGCGACTATCCCCCTGTCACGGTTTAAAAACAAAATCCCCGTAAGGGGACGGAAACATTCCTCACTTTCTTCGGCCGGAAGGTAATACAGTAATACAATAGTTTAAAAACAAAATCCCCGTAAGGGGACGGAAACTCGCGGCTAACGACCTCCTTCCAGTCTTGCGTCCTGGTCGGTTCAAGTTTAAAAACAAAATCCCCGTAAGGGGACGGAAACTTTATTCTGGCCGCACATCTTCGCACTCGAAGATGTGCAAAGGTTTAAAAACAAAATCCCCGTAAGGGGACGGAAACATTGAATTGAAGCGATTTACGATAGTACCGTAAGGTACTATATTAGGTTTAAAAACAAAATCCCCGTAAGGGGACGGAAACTATTGTATGGTGCACCGTCGCTTTTGTTTAGACGACTATGCCATGTTTAAAAACAAAATCCCCGTAAGGGGACGGAAACGGAATTGACTACCTTCCAGTTGTCATCCCATGCCTGCCGCGGTTTAAAAACAAAATCCCCGTAAGGGGACGGAAACCAAAAACTGGAAAATGGCATTATTCCATGGCGCAAGCCATGGGGGTTTAAAAACAAAATCCCCGTAAGGGGACGGAAACCTTTAAGCCCTTCGTAATATTTGCGCGCCTCTTCCAGCGTTTAAAAACAAAATCCCCGTAAGGGGACGGAAACCTGGCAGTTCAACCAAGGCTTTAAACGACTTTTCATGTATCGTTTAAAAACAAAATCCCCGTAAGGGGACGGAAACCGGGCAGGTTCAGACAGTTTTGTGATTCGCAGTGTTCGTTTGGCGTGTTTAAAAACAAAACCCCCGTAAGGGGACGGAAACCTCAGCGAAAAAGGAAGAAGCAGGCACCACGTGCCTGCTTCTTCCTTTTTCGTCGAACCCGCGTCATTGCCAGCAGTTTTCCCAGCAAAGTTTAAATAGCGCTAACCTGAAAATTTTTGCAAATTTAACCACCGCATTGACAAGTTTCGACAACTCTCATGCCCTGTTTTTGTTAAAATAAAAACAAAATTCTACTGCGGCCACCAGCTGCAGGCTTACAGGAGGACTAGCCGATGGAGCGATGGATCCGCATAATATCGCTGGCAGGGCTGCTGCACGATGTCGGCAAAATTTGCTACCGCGCCGGGTGGGGCGAAGGAAGCCACAGCCAACGCGGTCGTACTTTTTTAGCCGACTGCTTGGGCGAATTCGCCGCTAGCGACGACGGGCGGCTGCTGCTCGAGTGCGTCGCCAACCATCATGCTGCTGACGTACGCGGCCTTACTGACACCAAGCATCTCGCCTGGCTTGTTTATGAAGCCGACAATATCGCCGCCGGCGTCGACCGCCGCAAAGACGAAACGGCTACGCCCGGGTTTGATCTCACTGCTCCGCTGGAGAGCATTTTTACCCGCTTAAACGGAGCCGGCGCGAAAAAAGTCCACTACTTGCGCGGTCTGACGGAAACCGGCCTGATCAACTACCCGGCCGCCAGCGGTACGATTATTGCTTCTGCCGACAAATATCACTTGCTGCTAGATACGCTTAAGGCTAATCTGAAAAAAATCAACTTCGCCGCCTGCCATGTCAATGAAGTGCTAAAAGTAATCGAGGCGGTAACGTCATACATACCGGCCAGCACGGCCACCGACGAGGCCAACGATATTTCTCTGTATGACCACAGCCGCCTGACGGCAGCGATCGCGGCCGCCATGTACGACTTTTTCCACGCGCAGGGCATCACCGACTGGCAGCACTGGTGCTACGGCAGCGGCAACGCCGACTTTCGCCGGCAAAACGCTTTCTTGTTGGCCGCGGGCGACATCAGCGGCATCCAAAACTTCATTTACACCATTCCATCCGCCGGTGCGCTCAAGTCGCTGCGCGGGCGGTCGTTTTACCTGGAAATGCTGCTGGAAACCATCGCCGACGAAATTTTAAGCGCGGCTGGGCTCAGCCGAGCCAATCTGCTATATACCGGCGGCGGCCACTTCCGGCTGCTGCTGCCTAATACGCCGGCGATAATAACCTTGCTAAGCAATATCAAGGAGCGTGTGAGCGACTGGCTGCTGGAGCAGTTCGGCACGGCGCTGTATCTGGAAATAGTGTGGCAGGAAACCGCGGCCAATGATCTGATGGGATCTGACGCCAACGGCAAAAGCGGCACCGGCGCCGTTTTCCAGGCGCTGGCCGCCAAAATGGCGACGGCCAAACTGCGCCGCTATAATAACAAGCAGTTGGCCAAGCTGTTTGACCCGCACAGTCCGCTTAATGCCGTTGCCGATGCCACCCGCGAGTGCGGCGTATGCAATACGTCCAACCAAAAATTGGTGCCGTTTAAAGATAAACCTGATATGTATGTCTGCCCCCGCTGTCACGATCTCTATACCTTTGGCGAACGCCTGCTGCAGCCGGATAGCGTGTTTGCTGTCACCGCCGGCTATAGCGGCGGCGGCATTGCCTTGCCCGCGCTTGCCGGCAGCAATACCCTGCACGTCGTAAAAAAAGACGAGGTGCCCCATTTACAAAAAACAGGCGAACTGCTTCGGCTTTACGCCAAAAACGAAATGGCCGCCGGCGATCTGCTGGCAACCTGCCTGTGGACCGGCGACTATGTCAGCCGCCACGCCAGTGGCGCCGTCATGACGTTTGAAGACCTGGCCGCGGCCAGCACCGGTATCGAGCGTTTAGCCGTGCTGCGGGCCGATGTCGACAACCTGGGCAGCGCCTTTATCGCCGGCTTTGCCCAAAAGCACGCCACTATTTCCCGGTACGCGACGCTGTCGCGCCAGCTGTCGCTTTTTTTCAAATATCACATTAACGATATCTGCCGCGGCAATTTGCGCGGCGAGGCGGACGAAATGGCACCGCTTAGCCTATGGGACCGGCCGCCCGCCGCCCGCAAAGTGTCGATCGTCTACGCCGGCGGCGACGATTATGTAATCGTCGGCGCCTGGGACGATATCATCGCGCTCGCGGTCGATATCCGTCAGGCCTTCCGCCGCTTCACCGCCGACAAGCTGACGCTGTCTGCCGGCATTGCTTTTTTCCCGCCGCATTACCCTGTCGCCCGCATGGCGGAAATCGCCGGCGAGCTGGAGGATGAGGCCAAACACAACCCCGCTAAAGACAGCGTCGCCCTGTTCGGCCTCGCCAAAGACACAACTAAGGAAACCAGCCCCTTTACGTGCCGTCATTGTTATCGCTGGGACGATTTTATAAGCGGCGTACTGGACGATAAATTAACCTTTTTCCGCGCTACCCTGGCATTGGGCAAAGATGGCGCGCGCGTCGGCGCGAGCGGCACCCTGCCCATTTCCCGCGGCGCGCTGTACAAACTGTATACCATGTTTGACGCCGTGCCGGACGAGCAGGGCCGCATCGACCTCGCCCGCCTGGCGTACCTGCTGGCCCGGCTTGAGCCGATGCAGAACAACCTTAAACCCGTATACCGCGAATTTGCCGGCCGGGTATTCCGCTGGTACAGCGAACCATCTAGCCGCCGCCAGGTGGCTACTGCTCTGCAGCTTTTATTGTACGGCCTGCGCGCGCCGCAGGCGCATTCTGCCATAGAAGGAGGGTTCAATTAATGGACGAGATTATCAAACAAGCGCAAAAAATTGTCGCCGACCTTAAAGACCGCGACGGCAAAATTAGGCTTAATACCACTAAACTTCGTAAATTCCTTACGGCCGTCAACGCCATCAACAACAAACTGGAAGCGTACCAAAGCCAGACCGGCGCCGGCAATGAGCTGAAAGAACTGCCCAAACCGCTGGCCGACGAGATCCGCTATCTGGAAGTCAAACTTGCCTATGAAAGCGGCCGGGAAAAGGATGTTAAAGACTTTGTCACTAAAGCTAAGCTGATCGACCGTATCCGCGCCATTGGCACCAGCGCGGACAAATACCGCGATTTCGCCAAATTAATCGAAGCCATTGTCGCTTTCCACAAATATGAAAGCGCGATGAGTAGCGAAGGAGGCCGCCGCTAGCAATGAGCAACGGTAAAATTGCGACCATTTTCGGCAAAATCAATCTGCAAGCCAAACTGAGCCTGGTGACCGGCCTGCACATCGGCGCCAGCAAAGACAACGCTTCTATTGGCGACGTGGACTGTATTGTCATTCGCGACCCGCTTACCAGGCGCCCCATGATCCCTGGCAGCTCCCTCAAAGGCAAAATTCGCACGCTTTTGGCCAAAGCGCTGAGCGAAAATCCCGTCCTCGGCGAACCGGACAGCGACCCGATCGAGGTCACCCGCCTGTTTGGCAGCAGCAAACCAGTCAAACACGCGCGGCTGCAGTTTTATGACGTATTTATGACTGACGACAGTGCCAATAAGATTAGCCGGATGGACACCGACCTCTATCTGACCGAAGTCAAATTTGAAAACGCCATTGACCGGTTAACGGCCGTTGCCAACCCCCGTCAAGTAGAACGGGTACCGGCCGGCGCGGAGTTTGCTTTTCGGCTGGTTTATAATATTGAAGCGCTGGACGAAGCCGCCGCCGACCTCAAGGCGCTGGCCGACGGCCTGAAGCTGTTGGAGCTGGACTACCTGGGCGGACACGGCTCGCGCGGCTACGGGCGGGTCAAGTTTGCCGATTTTCACATTAATGTCATAACCGTCGACCGCAAGCAGGCGGTCAGCCCCGACAGCGTGAAAAAAATTCTTGAAGGAGCCGGTTTTAATGTTATTTCGGCTGTATAAGCTGCGCTTTCTGACGCCCGTGCGCTTCGGCGACGATGGCGCGGCCGCCGGACTCGACCAGGCACGCCTCGCCGGCCGGGCCGACACGCTGTTTAGCGCTTTATGCAGCGAGGCGGCCATGCTGTCCGCCGCCGCTCCCCAGCGGCTGGCCGCAGCGGCAGCGGACGGCAACCTATTAGTGACCGACTTGTTCCCCTATCGGGGCGAAACGCTGTATCTGCCCCGGCCGCTACTGCCGCCGGATACCGCCTGGCAACAACCGGCGGCCGGCCGCACCGCGAGCGCTACGGCGGCCCACATCAAAAAGAAGCTGAATAAGCTGCCCTACCTGCCGGTGCGGCTGCTGCCGGCCTATCTTTACTGGCTGCGCACCGGCGATAGTTCTCAGTTCGACCTGGACAACGCTAACGCCATCGCGCTCAGCGACATTGCCAAATTCAGCGCCGTCAGGGTCAACGCCCGCGTTGACGGCGAGCGCCAAACCCTGCCCTATGTCGTAACCCAATACCAATTCGGCGCTGGCTGCGGCCTGTACTTCGTCGCCGCCGCGGCCGACCAGGATCTACTTGATTGGATCGACCGACTGATTGCCTCGCTTAGCTACAGCGGCATCGGCGGCAAACGCAGCGCCGGCCTGGGCAAGTTCGAGCTGGCCGAAGACCCGATTGATATGGATGAAACAGGCGTCTATGCCGATGATGCCGCGCTGTACTCCCTCCTTACCGCCACCGATGCCGACTGGTACATGGCGCTGTCGTGCCTGTGGCCGCTGCCGAACGAAGTGGCACTGCTGGCCGACGGTTTTTATAGCCTGACGGCACGCGGCGGGTTTGTCGCCAGCCCGGCGTATGCTCCGAGCGCGGTCAAACACCACAGCGTGCACATGCTTGCCGCCGGCTCCTGCCTCAAAGCCAAAGCGGCCGGCCAAGTCGGCGACCTAGCAGCCGGCGGCAAGCATCCCGTCTACCGCTACGGCAAACCTCTCTATGCGGGGTTGAAATTATGAACAAACATCTAGAAACCGTCACCATAAAACTGACCTGCCTTGGGCCCGTCCATGTCGGCTCCGGGGACAAGCTGACCAAACTGCAATATATATACGATACCAAGCAACGCCGTGCCTATTTTCTGAACGAAACGGCCTGGATTGGACTGCTCAGCCAAAAACGTCTGCTCTCTTCGTTCAGCGATCGCATCGCCGCCGGCTCGATCAGCGATTTGTATCGCTGGTGCACTGACAACTGGATCACCCCGGCCGAGATCGAACGGGTCGCCAGTGGTTGGGCGACGGTAGCTCCGGCCATCGAGCGGGACAGTCGCTTGCTTAACAGCATCACGCCGCTCATGCGCGGCGCGGATGGTCGGCCCTATATCCCCGGCAGCAGCATCAAAGGCGCTCTGCGCACCGCCATCCTTCACCACCTGTTGACGAGCAATACTCTTTCCGCAATAAACAAACATGCCTACTGGCAACAACTAGGCGATCTTGTCCGAACGCGGCATATGTCCGATAAAGATAAACTCAAAAAAATCGAGAAGCTGACCGCACAGATTGAAAGCGACTTGCTTCATCGGCTTGAACTTTTCGACGAAAATAACAAAAAAGTACCGGCCAAAGACGCGGTAACCAGCGTCATGAAAGGCATCCGCGTCAGCGATGCTTTCTGCACTGCGCCCAAAGCCCCACCGACCTGCCTGCTGCGCAAAGTCGACTGGCAAGATGCTCCCGGTGGGCGCGACCCAGAAAACTACATTGCGTTGGTGCGCGAGTGCTTTACCCCGGGGACAACCCTCACCTTTACCCTGACGGTCGAACCGGCTTTAACTCGCGCGATCGGCATCGCTTCGCCAGCGGACGTACTGGCTGCCGCCCGCAGCCACGCCGCTCATATGCTAAATATCGAAAAAGCCGCTTTTGGCCAACGGCTCGGCAGCTTATTTAGCCGCATGGCAAGCGCCAACCTCATTTTGGGCGGCGGCAGCGGCTTTTTGGACAAGACCTTGCTCTACAGCCTGGCAACCGTAAACGAAGCCCGGGCTCTTACCGCCGCGCTGCTTGACCTGCGCTTCGCCAAACACCGTCACGTCCAGCGCGATAGCCGCCTAGCCCCCCGCACGCTCAAGCTGGGCATATACAATAACGAACGCTACCTGATGGGCGTATGTAAACTGGAGCAATTGCCATGATCACTCTGACCGAATTCCAACTGGCGACACCGCCGGGGCTGCGCCTTGACGCCAACGCCGGTTCAGTGCTGCACGGCGCTCTCATTGAGCGCCTTGATAGCGCGGCCGCCACTACGCTGCATGAGCCCGGCCTGCGCCCCTATAGCCAGCACCTGCGCGTCACCAAAGAAGCCGCTGTTTGGCGCATTGGCACATTGACGCCGCCAGCGGCGCAACAACTGGTCGCTCCGCTACTGGCTGCACCTAACGCCGCCTTTTACCTCCGCGACAAACATGCCCACATTGCCATAACGGTTAAACGCCAACTCGTCGCTTGCACCTACCGCGAGTTTGTCAACCATTTCTTTCTTTCCCCCGCGCCGGCGCGGCGCTTCGTCATGAAGTTCGCTACGCCGGCTTCTTTTAAAATCGATAACGCATATCAAATATTCCCCAGCGTCTTTCACATCTACCAAAGCCTGGTCAACCGCTGGAACGCCTGTGCCAGCGGCTTTGTCCTCGACCGGCCGCGCCTTATTGACGACCTGACCGCCTATACACGCATTATCGACTACCGACTGCGGCTAAACACCTTTAGCGTCGAAAGCATACGTATTCCGGCCTTTTCCGGCGAAATCACATTGTCAATCGCCGGGCCGGAGCAACTGGTGCGGCTGGCGGCGATGCTCTTGGCCTATGGCGAAATCAGTGGCATCGGCGTCAAAACCGCGCTCGGCATGGGCGGCGTCACCGTGTGGGCCAAGCCCAAAGGTGCTGTCGGCCTTGCCAGCTTGCTTCCCCAAACCTTATCCTCCCCTGACCATTTTGACAGCGGCGATCATCAGAGCGCCATTGGCAGCCCTGCAAGTGAAAATAGGTGATTTATAATGCAAGCAATTACCCTCTTAGGCGACCAAGTCGCCCCGATTTTGATGTTTGCCAGTCTCCTACCTAGTAGCGGCACTCTCCATATTCTCACGACAACGGCCAAGCAAGGCCGGGCCCAGCATTTAACCGCGGCCTTGGCCATGCTTAGCCCCGGCCTAAAAGTCAGCACCCACATTTTGAAAAACCACTATGACATGCGCTCCCTGTCGGCCATGGCGCGCAAGCTAATCGCCGGCAACGGGGAAACTTTGGTCGACCTGACCGGCGGCACCAAACTAATGTCGCTTGCCCTCTACCAAGCAGTGCAGCAAACGTCGGCCAAAGCGATCTACATCGACAGCGAGACCGGGGTCATCCGCGACGTAACCGATGCCTCTGGCCACATCGTCAGCGAGCGCCTGCCGCATATTCCCAGTAACGTCGTTTTTCGCGCTTATGGCAAAGCAGCCTGCGACGACCGGCGTTGGCTGCCCGAGGGGCTGCCGCTGCTGATCGACTACATTGATAACTATTTTCAAGCCTGGTGCGATTTTTTCACTTGGTTCAATACAAGCGAATTTAAACACAAATATACTGCTGCCCCCACGGGCGAAATTCACTTCCAAAAAGATTTGGCGACGCCGCACAACAGCCATGGCAATCTTTGGCCCGCGATAAGCACGGTATTGTCCTATCTCAAAGCCCTCGGCTGGCTTGATTACCGTCGCGTCGGCCAAACGGTATCCATCCGCATGCAATCGGACGCCCTATTGAAATTTTTGCAGCATGGCAGTTGGCTGGAAGAATACATTTACCCCAAGATAAGCGGCCGGTTTCAGGAGGTTCGCAAAAACGTCGCTTTGTACGATTATGACGTCTACGCCGAAATCGCGGCCCAAGGCGGGGATATCGGCCACGTCAAGGCCAACGAAGTCGATGTGCTCATTAATGAATACGGCAAAATGCTGTTTCTGGAATGCAAGGCCGGCTATTCCAAAAGCCTGTTTAGCAACACCGCCGAGCAAATTCCCAAATTGGAATCGGTCGCCCATAAAACCGCCGGCTATTTCGCCCGCATCGCCATCGTCACCCATCGGCGCCAGGACGAAATCCCGCCGATTTTTCGCCAGCGCCTGCAAAATGCGCGGATTGAACTTATCTGCCGCGAGGATTTGAAGGACCTGGCTTGGCGTGTGGCCTGCATGCTTTAACAAGGAGCGTGGAAATGCAGATGAAAAAAGTTTTGCTTATCACCGTCGGCGGCTCACCGCAACCGATCATCGACTCCGTGACCAAGCATCAGCCGGATTATATCGTTTTTCTCTGCACCGCACGAAAAGACGGCGACGAAGGCAGCTATGACAGTATTTACAAAGACACTACCCAGCCGCCGCGCAAATGTCCAAAATGTGGTCATACCGAAACTACTACCAACAAAGCCCTGGCCAGTGCGCTCGGCTTAAGCAACGACCGATTTGAAACATTGGTCGTTGAGGCCGATAAGCCTTTTGACACCTATAAGAAAGCCTGTGATCTGATCGAAAAGTTCCAGCATAACGGCTGGCGCGTCATCGCCGATTATACCGGCGGCACTAAATCGATGAGTGCCGGCCTGCTGCTTGCCGCGGTCGAATATAAAGACATCGTCATCAGCCTGGTAGCAGGCCCCCGCAAAGACCTCATCAAAATCCGCGATGGTGAACAGGTTTGCAGGCGCGTCAACAACAAAGCCGTTGCCTTCCGCCAATCCAGGCAAGCTTTGGCTATGGCCCGTGAATGGAACTATCCGGCCGCGATCAACCTTTTGGACGAACTTTGTCATGACGGCCTGGACGATGAAGTGCCCGATTTTAACCGCCTGCGCAATCTTTGCCGCGGCTTTGGATATTGGGATACGTTTATCTATGATAAGGCGTACGAATATTTGAAGCCGTTTGGTAATGATGGAAAAATTCAGCCGTTAATTATCAAACTCAGCACCGCATGGCGCGGATTGCAATGGTATAGCTCGCCAACCTCAGGCAAATTCCCCGGTTACGTCCTTGTGTACGACGTCCTTGCCAATGCCGAACGCCGTGCAGCCCGGGGCAGCTATGACGATGCCATTGCCCGCATCTACCGCGCACTCGAGATGTATGCCCAATTTTGCCTGCTGGCCAAAGGCCTCAATAGCTCAAACCTCGACACAGCCAAGTTGCCGGAGCCTATCCGCCCGGATTACGAAGCTCGCCGCAATGCCAAAGGAGAAATCCAGATTGGCCTTGTCGAAGACTATGAATTACTGGCAAAACTAGGCGACCCAGTAGGCCAAACATGGCTAAAACACAAGGGAAAAGTTCTTGAAGCCCTCCAAAAACGCAACTACAGCTTTTTGGCCCACGGCATCAACCCGCTCACGCAAACCGATTATAAATATGTAAAAGACGCAATTTGGCCATTTATCTCTGAATGCGACGAGGTGCAAAAAGTCAAAAACGGTCTGTCCGGGTGGCTTGATTTAAACGACCAACTCAAATGCGTGTGGTAGCGGTGGCATATGGGGAAAGTTTGGCTTGAGCTTGACGACGATGCCTTGCCGCCAGAGATGGTAACGTCACACAAGTATTTTGTTTTGGTAATTTACGACATAATTGACGACAAACGTCGCCGCAAAATGGCAAAATTGCTTGAAGCATTTGGTTTTCGCGTGCAAAAATCCGCTTTTGAATGTATGCTTGATCGCCGCCGCTATGACCGGTTGGTTAAAATTGCCCCGCGCCTAATTGACCATGCGGAAGATTCTTTGCGCATTTACCTATTAAGCGGGAAAATGGCCGTACTTTCCTGGGGTAGCGAAACGATTGTCGATGATTGCTCTTCGATAATTATCTGAGAAGCGAGGCATAAATGTCGTGCGTACATTATACGTAACGGACGCCGGCAGCCATATTCAAAAAAACGCCGGGCGCTTTCTTGTCTGTAAAGGCGATACCATCTTGCGCGAAATACCGCTAGAACTTTTAGACAATGTCGTATTATTCGGTAGCATTCAAGTATCGGCCAAAACAATCACGGAGTTTTTAAAGCGGGGCATCACCCTAACCTGGTTGTCAAAAACGGGTGAGTTCTATGGTCGGCTCGAATCGACACGCCACATCGATATCTTTCTGCACCGCCAGCAAATTCGCATGGGCGATCGTCCCGATTTTTGCCTTAAAATTGCCCAAGCGATAATAGACGCCAAAATTGCCAACTGCATGACCATTCTGCGCCGGTATCAACGGACGGCCAATAGCCCCGAAGTTGCCGACCATATTCACGCGATGGGCATAATTGCGGAGAAAATCCCTAATGTAGACAAAATTGAAACCCTATTAGGATTAGAAGGCAGCGCCGCACGGCATTATTTCACCGCTTTGGCCTGTTTGGTGCCCGACGATTTTGCCTTTAAAGGACGAAACAAACAGCCACCGAAAGACCCTTTTAATTCGTTATTAAGTTTTGGTTATACCCTGTTAATGTATGATTTTTACACCATTGTCCAAAATGCAGGCCTGCATCCATATGCCGGTTTTTTGCACAAAGACCGTCAAGGACATCCTACGCTTGTTTCCGACCTAATGGAAGAATGGCGCCCTTCGATAATCGATTCACTAGTTATGTCGCTTATCCACCGCCGGGAAATCCAGCCGCTTGACTTTCTGCCTCCTGATAAAAACGGCGGTGTATACCTAAATCGTGAAGCATCGGCCGAATTTATCGCCGCCTATGAAAAGCGCATGACGCGCCTAAACAAATATGGCGGCAAAGAACTGACATTCCGCCAATTGCTTGCCCGCCAAGCCAAATTGCTCAGCCAGGCGATCGAAAACGAAGACCCGGACATTTACCAGCCGATTTATATCAGATGATACCTAGCGTTCGCTAGCAATAATGGCATTGACAAAGATCCTTGAAATCATTTAGCATAAATAATAGGTGGCTAGCAAAAAATGCAAAAACCTCCCGCTGTAGATTTCTCAAGGCTTAGAGGGCATTTTTCATGACTCATACGGCTAAAGCAAGCCAAACAGTGGCGAGGTTCCCGCAAACTGCATTTTCAGCCCAGTAATTATGCGGCTTCCCAGCCGCAGGGTTGTACAACCCTCACCCCGTAAGGGGACGGAAACCCGCGCCGCTAACGCCAACGCTTATATTGTAAGTTCTGTCGGAGTTGTACAACCCTCACCCCGTAAGGGGACGGAAACCATAAATAAATACTTTGAACCACTAGTACAGGCCGGTTGTGATATTGTTGTACAACCCTCACCCCGTAAGGGGACGGAAACCGGCTAAAATTAGTTCGCTTTTTATTCTCTATCTTGTATTCTTGTTGTACAACCCTCACCCCGTAAGGGGACGGAAACCAAGCATTTTTGCCGCTTGGGAAAGCGAAATCGTCATCGTTGTACAACCCTCACCCCGTAAGGGGACGGAAACTAGTGGGAGAAAAATGCTTATAAATGCTTTACAACCGCGTTGTACAACCCTCACCCCGTAAGGGGACGGAAACGCGGATTAGCTTGTCCTTCCGTCCCTCCCTTCACTTATGTTGTACAACCCTCACCCCGTAAGGGGACGGAAACGCGCGAGGCCTCTGGGACGGTTAGGACTTCCTGGAGCGAGTTGTACAACCCTCACCCCGTAAGGGGACGGAAACTGACTACGGAATTGGCTTCGTGGGAAAACCGTTCTTCGTTGTACAACCCTCACCCCGTAAGGGGACGGAAACCTAATATGTGCCGCAATTAATCACCTGTGCAGTATATCGGGTTGTACAACCCTCACCCCGTAAGGGGACGGAAACTTGATTATCGGAACGCCGGCAATTTCGCCCGCCGGTGGTTGTACAACCCTCACCCCGTAAGGGGACGGAAACTTAGCGATTTCATCAATGCTAACCGCCCTGGCGATATATCCCTCGTTGTACAACCCTCACCCCGTAAGGGGACGGAAACTTTAGCGCTTATATTGTTTCTGCGTCGACAATGAATTATGATGTTGTACAACCCTCACCCCGTAAGGGGACGGAAACTTGCGAACTTCTTCATCCGTTTTGGGACGGATGAAGGCATTATTAGTTGTACAACCCTCACCCCGTAAGGGGACGGAAACCATATGTCACCGACGCATCGCCGTACTGCTTAGTTCCGGTATAGTTGTACAACCCTCACCCCGTAAGGGGACGGAAACGTATGCATCCTCTCTTTCTGAAAATGCTAGCTCTTCGTCGGGTTGTACAACCCTCACCCCGTAAGGGGACGGAAACTGCATCAAAGATCACCTCCCTCACGAAATGTGAGCTATCTATTGTTGTACAACCCTCACCCCGTAAGGGGACGGAAACCTTAAAATGATGTTCACCACGCCAAGCCTTGGCTTGTTGTACAACCCTCACCCCGTAAGGGGACGGAAACGTTTCAATTTCTGTCTCTTCCCCATCGTATGGGGATAAGAAGTGACGTTGTACAACCCTCACCCCGTAAGGGGACGGAAACCATCTTGTAAATCTTTCACGGTCGGGAAGTTTTTACAGTTCAAGTTGTACAACCCTCACCCCGTAAGGGGACGGAAACCCTATTCGGCGGCTTCAACGCAATCGGGAAATTGACTCAGTTGTACAACCCTCACCCCGTAAGGGGACGGAAACGCAAAAAACCTGCCATCACATATTGGACACTCGTACTCAACGTTGTACAACCCTCACCCCGTAAGGGGACGGAAACGTAGAGGGCGTCGTCTCTACCGTTCCACAAGATGGCAAAGGTTGTACAACCCTCACCCCGTAAGGGGACGGAAACGTCCCCAGGCATTAGGTTGACAGCCTGCCCTCCAATTGGTTGTACAACCCTCACCCCGTAAGGGGACGGAAACACGCCTTCCATCTTTTAACTGTGCATAACCCGTAGTAAGTTGTACAACCCTCACCCCGTAAGGGGACGGAAACTCAATCCACCAGCTCGCCGATGTTTGCGCCGTAATACGCTCAAGTTGTACAACCCTCACCCCGTAAGGGGACGGAAACCAGAAATAATGGTGGGTAGCCTTTTTGCCCCTTAATTGCGTTGTACAACCCTCACCCCGTAAGGGGACGGAAACCTTTATAGGTTTATAGGTTGCCGTGGGGACGGTTATTGTGAAAACGCCGTCCCGAAAAAGGCAAAAAAAAAAGACATACCCCAATAAGCCTATGAAATAGGCTAAATTTGGCAAAAGATTGATTCGTATTGAAAAACAATAGTGAAATCTGCCTTGCCGTGACCAAAACCACATCGCAAAAACACTATGTCTAACGCGTACCGCTGCCCAAGCCACTTGACATAAAATCGGTCAGCTGAGGCCAGGAGGTTGATCTGGTTGGCAATGGCGCTACTTATCTGGCACTATACCGCCGCGTATAACAAAATTTCATTGTTCAGGTAAAAAGCGGCAGGAATTTGGCAGAATATTTTTGAATACTATGAAAGAGCAGCCAAGCCTTATTCGCTGTACAAATTCGTGTTTAGCTATTAAGACATATTAAACTTGCCAAAAGGAGGCGTAAACCATGACGCAAAATCTGTTCAGCGACCTTGAGGGTCTGCGCATTGCCATGGAAATCGAAGACCGCGGCCGGGAATTTTACCGCCAGGCTTATGAGTGGGCAGTAAAGCCAGAACATAAGGAATTGTTCATGTTTTTGATGACCGAAGAAAAGCATCATCACGCGACATTTGCCAAGTTGTTTGAAACGCTGCAAGCACGCAAAGAAGCTCATAGCGGCGACTATTTGTTTGATGCCGACACTTCCCGCTACCTCACCGTCTTAGCGGAAGGGCATATTTTCCCGCCAACGGAAAAAATGCACGAAAAAATCGCGCAACTGACGACGATTGAAGCGATTTTAGCTACTGCCCTCCAGGCGGAAAAAGACTCCGTGCTGTTTTATGACGAACTAGCCGCAAATGCCAAGTTTGAAGACGCGCGGAAAGTGTTTGCCGCTCTAAAAGAAGAAGAAAAGAAACACATTCTGAAACTGCGCGAAATGATCGATGCCTGGGCTTGACGAGGTAACGTTATGATGAAAAAATGGGTATGCAATGTTTGCGGCTATATCCACGAAGGCGAACAGCCGCCGGACGTGTGTCCGGTTTGCGGTGTAGGCCCGGAAGAATTTCGTTTGCTGGAAGATAAACCAGAGAAACCTACTTCGGCTAAAAGCGCCAAACGCTGGAAGTGCACCGTATGTGATTATATTCATGTCGGCGATGCCCCGCCGGACGTATGCCCGCTGTGTGGTGTAGGCAAAGAATACTTTGTTTTGCTAAGTGACGAAATAGCAAGCCTAACCCGGGAAAGCCTGGCCAATTCAAACGCCGCCACCGTCCGCAGCGCGTTAGACACCATCAGCTATGGACTATATATTGTTTCTTCCATTAAAGACAATAAAATAAATGGCCAGTGCGCCAATACGGTGGCGCAGCTGACCATCGAGCCATGCCGCATCGCCGTGTGCTTAAACAAGCGCAACCTCACGCATGAATATGTTATGGCCTCAGGTGTGCTGGCCATATCGGTTTTGCGCGAAGACCAAATCGATATGGTCCGGCATTTTGGCTTTCAATCGGGAAGAACCAAGGATAAATTTACCGAAATTCCTTATTTGACCGGACGCCTCGGCTGCCCGATCCTGCAAGACTGTGTGGCCTATATCGAGGCCAAAGTTTTGCCCGACAAGACGGTAGATGTAGGCACGCATACTCTATTTGTCGCCGATGTGATCGCCGGCCAGGTCGCCAGCAAACTAGCGCCGCTCACATATCGGTTTTATCAGGAGCAGAAAAATAAAGCAAAGTAAAACAAGCCAAGGCTGTGGTGTCGTCCATAGCCTTGGCTTGTTTTACCATCCCCAATATTCTCTTATCACCGTTTACTGCCATCCGGCAGATAGCTGCGCATGATCAGCACCTCGACCCGCCGGTTCTTCGCCCGCCCTTCTTCCGTGTCATTGCTTGCGACCGGGCGGTATTCGCCATAGCCGCTGACGCTTATCCGCTCCGGCTTGATTTCGGCCTGCGACAGCATATATTTCATAAAATTAAGGGCCCGCTTGGTGCTCAAATCCCAATTGCTCGGAAACTCCGGCGTATTTATCGGCATGTTGTCGGTGTGTCCGGCTACTATTACCCTTTGCGAAAGCGGCGCTATCATCCGGGCGATCTCCGTCCCCAGCCGCAACGACTCGGGCTTGAGTTCGGCCCGGCCGGAGGCAAACAACGCCGTGTCTTTTATCCTTATCATCAGGCCGTCATCAGTCAAAGCGGTCTGGATGTCGCCGGCCAGGTTGCTTTCGGCAATATACCGGTCCAGCTGTTTTTTTAGCTCAATAAGCTGAACCGTCTCCATCATATAAGCATGCTCATTGGTCCCGGACATGCTGGACACCACCGGTGGCGTCTTCGGCAAAATTGGCATCTGGGGCGGACCCTCGGCCGCGTACGGCACCGTGCGGACGCTTTCGAAAATGGACGTATTGCCCCGAAAGGCATAGCTGAACGATTGCGCCAGCTGCTCAAATTTTTTCTGGTCAACCTCGGCGGAAGCATAGAGCACAATAAACAAGGCAAGGAGGAGGGTCAGCATATCGGAATAAGGAACCAGCCAAGTCTCGTCAATATGTTCCTCGTGATGCGAATGCTGCTTTCTAGCCATTATTTTTCCTCCCGTTTTTCTTTCAGGCTAGCACGCTCGCTCTGCGGGATGAATACGACCAGTTTTGCCTCAAGGGCGTTAGGCGATTCCCCTGCCTGCAGAGATAAAATGCCTTCAATCATCATACGCTTCAGTTCAACCTCATTTTTGGACAAAAACTTTAGTTTATTGGCAAACGGGTGCCACATGACATAACCGGAAAATATGCCGAACAGGGTGGCGACAAAAGCGGCGGCAATGGAATGCCCCAGTTTTTCGATATCGTCCAGGTTGCCCAGGGCGGCAATAAGCCCGACTACCGCGCCGAGCACCCCGAGCGTAGGAGCATACGTGCCTGCCTGGGTAAACATCAGGGCCCCCTTGCTGTGGCGCTCCTGCATGAGTTCAATCTCGGCTTCCAGGACGTCCCGGATAAGCTCAGTATCCATGCCGTCAACAACCATCATCAAGCCGTTGCGCAAAAACGGGTCGCTTATTTCTTCCAGACGGCCTTCCAGGGCCAAGAGGCCTTCCCGCCGGGCCGTCTGGGCCATCTCGACAAACAACTTTAACAGTTCCGTCCTGGGCATAAGCTGCTGCTCCTTAAACAGCAGCTTGAACAGTACCGGCAGTTTTTTTATCTGAGCCAGCGGAAAAGCATTGAGCAAACTGGCAAGGGTGCCCACAAAAATTATCATAATAGCGGCGTAGTTTAAGAGTATTGACAAATTGGCGCCTTTTAGCACCATGCCCACACTGATGGCCACTACGCCGACCAGCATCCCCAATACCGTTGATTTTTCCAAAAATCTCCCTCCCATGCCAAAACATAGCACTATTTAAATTTTAACATTTATTGTCAAATAATGTCTAGAATAAACTTTTCCCAGCAATCAGTCTTGCTATTTGCCCCCGGGACGGCTTAGGCTATCAACTTTGGCAACCCTGACAATTCCTGGTGATAAAAATAGGCCTAGGCTACCTCAAAATAAGGTATACCCAGGCCTATTTGTCCCAGATTATTCATTATTCTCCCCTGTAATTATTAGGCTTATCGGCAGGTTTTTTGCTTATTGACCGGGAATTGTTTACAAAAAAATTTCAAAGGAGAATAATCTTGAACATCCTCTTTTGGGATATTGATGGGACTTTGATGAGAACCGACCGGGCCGGGCTGTACGCTTTTGCCCATGCCACCCGCGACTTATATGGCGATGCCGCTTTCGATTTCGGCAGTATCAAGACCGCGGGCATGACCGACTGCTATATCGCCGGCCAAATTATCGCCCGCGTCACCGGCCGAGCGGCGACCGCCGGCGAAGTCCAGGCCTTACTCAGCCGCTATGAACAGCTTCTACCCGAGTACCTGGCCATCCGCCAAGGCCGGCTGATGCCGGCGGTGGCCGATATTCTCGCCTGCCTTGCCAGCGATTGTTCTTATGTGTCGCTGCTTCTGACCGGCAACACCCGCGCCGGTGCCAAAGCCAAGCTTACCCGTTACGGCATTGTCCAGTATTTTGACTTTGCGGCAAGCGGTTTCGGGGATAATACTTTCGACCGCTGCGAGCTGGCGGTACAAGCGTTGGCGGCGGCCCAGCGCCGCTACAGTGTCCACGCTGACCGGATTTTCGTCATCGGCGATACGCCCAATGACATCCGCTGCGGCAAAGCGATCGGCGCCCGCACGATTGCCGTAGCCACCGGTACTTACTCGCTTGACGAGCTTACCCAGCATAATCCCTGGTGGGCAGTCAAGCAGCTTCCGCCCCCGGCCGAGTTTATAGCAAAGTTGGCCCAGGGGCTAGATTATATAGGCGGATAGCATTCTCCCGCAAAATTTTGCGAGCAATAGCAATCGCCGTATCTTCATCAATAATGTCGTCGTCGATCATCCCGGCTAAAGCATAATAAACACTGTCCCGCGCGGTTTTAGCACAAGTATAAATATAGCGTTCTCCCCATAGGACGTCCGATCCGTACAGAATTTTATCCCAAAGAACTGGCTTTTCCAGCCAGGTGCGTAACATTTTCGCGATGATTTTGGGATGATTGGCAAACATGATCCTCCCCGAAATGTCGATATAGACTTTGTTGGGCGTTAATCCTCCCAGCGCCAGTACCTCGGCTTGGCCAAACCGCGGATAGCCGCCGTGCAGGATAACAAGTTTTAGGTCTTTCAACTCTTCATCTTCTAATATATTGGCGAGATTCAAAGGGTCAAAGTAGTTTACGTAGTTATCGGTAACCGCGAAATGAAACTGCACCGCCATATCAAATTGCCTAATTCGGCGTAAAATGTACCAGACTAACAGGTCCTGCAGCTTTCCGTATGCTGCCGCGTCACCGCGCCGCGCTTTCGCATATAGTTCCGGGCCTTGGCTTATATCAATTTTCGCAAAATAGGTATTACGAGCATAAGCAATAACGAATTTAAATGCTACTACACGCTCTTGCACATAACTGTCCATTACGCGGTCAATAAACCGGAGGTAGCCGTCAAAACCTTCTTCGGTATAACCGTGCTTTATTTTTAAATCTGACAGCATGTATTCAAAAAAACCGATAAAATATTTGCTTAGTTGCCGCCGTTTCCAGGGAGTGTTATCAAACGGAAAAATCAGAGGGTCAAGCGATGGTACAAAACGGATGTTATCTTTGCCCTTAAGAGAGTCAGGTAGCGCTATATTGGCTAGCAATAACTCCACACCGGCCGCTTTCATAATTTTATCAACTAACTGGCCAGGTGACCGTCTGGCCAAATCGTACCTCCGGGCTAGTTCCTCACGCTTGGTCGCGTCCTGAATATCACTCTTTGTGAAACCATAAAACTTTTCATATGCCTCATAATGTAAGTCGCGCAAATAGGGAAAGCCAGCCGCGCTTTCTTCCGGCGTCTTGAAGGTATCAACGGCAAACGGTATACGCTGCTCATGTGGCAGAGCTTCGAAAAACTCGGCGAAACCAGGATGGCCATGGTTATCAATGAGTTGAATGGTGTTGATCGTAGTTCGTAAACGGAAATACATAATACTCCTTCCTCCCCCTTAAGCCGTTGTTTTCACGGATGCATCAGCTTGTTGCTTCATTTGTCCCAATACCATAATTAACAATGTCGCAAGTACCAGCGCTCCAATACCGCATTGCCATAACAACCTATAATTCCCCATCGCATCGTAAAGGGCCCCGCCCGCATAAATACCTAAGGCTGCGCCGCCGGCCCCCACCATAGCCATTACCCCGCTTACCGTACCTAAGCTGCGACGGCCAAAAGTATCGGCGGCCAAAGCGGTAAACAGCCCGTAGCTACCATAGTGAGAAATTCCCATAATAAAGACAAAGGCATAAGTCATGGTCAGCGTATTTGCGTTCAGCAATAAAAACGTGCCTAATGCTTGAAGAACTAAGGAAATTACCACCGCCGTGCTGCGTTTCATAAAGTCGGAGATACTCGGCCAAATCAACATCGACAAGATTGCTAGCGTCATGTTAAACCCTAAGGCGACGGTAGCTGAGTCTTTACTCAGCCCCATTTGCATAAGGTGAGGCACCTGATGCACCTGCTGGGCCCAACCATTGCCGCCAAGGACAAAATAACCGAACAATAGGCACCAGGCTTTGGGTGAAAGCAACAACTTCGTTAACGTCCATTCCTCTTCCTGGGCAATACTGGGAGCAGGAGCAACACTGACACCGGAGAAAGCTGAAGTGGGTGCCTGATCAGTTTCGCCGTCTGGTTTTAACCCCATTTCTTCCGGTGAAGAACGCATCAGCAAATACGCCGGGATGATAACCAAAACCCAGGCGGCGACGCCCATAACGACGAATAGCCCCTTCCATCCAATCGTTTTCAGCAAATCTTTTGCCAAGAAAGTGAAAACGGCCATGCCGAGCGGCGAGGCGACTAGCGCTATAGACAAAGCGCGCCCCCGTTTTTTGATAAACCAACGGTTAACGGCCGTAGGCCCAGGAATCATACCCATGCCGGTATTAGCCAGTCCGAGGAGCAAACCATAATAGATATAAAACTGCACCGGACTCGTTACGGTTGTTACCAACATAAAAGCAGCTCCGGTAAGCAGCGCCCCGAGAATTAAAATCGTCCGAATACCGACTTTATCCATGATCCGTCCAACAAACGGAGCTGCAATTGCATAAACCATCATGTTCGCCGATAACGCCCCGGCAATGGATGCCCGAGTCCAGTGCAAGTCGTCCAGCATTTGCAGCTGAACTACGCCAAATACACCTTTGGTACCATAAGTAATCGCAATCGAGAGAAACGCGACAAGAACAATCCACCAGCCATAAAAGATCTTATTGTTTTTTCCCATAATCATGCCTCCTGCTATCTTAATAACGGCAGTGCCGCGTTTGGCTCATAGGGAGCTAAAAACTCGGCTAAAGCCCGATTATAAACAGCCGGGTTTTCGACTTTCGTCATATGGGCAGCATCCGGAATAATTTGCAGTTTTGAGCCGATAATGGCTTCGTTGAGAAATTGCGCATAGCTTAGCGGGGTAGTCTTGTCAAACTGGCCAACAAGCAATAACGTAGGTACCTTCATACGCGCGTGGTATTGCCGATAATCGGCTTTTAAAGTCGAAATGGTCGCTTGGCGGTAAGGCTGCTTACGATTAGCCGCAAACATTTGCCGCACCTCGACCTTAAGCCATTCCGGCGCCTCGGGACGGCAAGCGCTGTTCGTAATGGCCTCAGCTACTTCCTCCATGCTTAGCGTATCAATTCTTTTGAGCCTTTCTTCTAAGCCGGTGGTCCCCAGCGGCGGTGGATAATAGCCAGCAGCATCGCTGAGCGTCATTGTCAGCATACGGTGCAAATTGTGAGCAGCAATTTCTTGGTTTATCAAACCACCCATGGAATGCCCTACGAAGTGCGCTTTTTCAATGCCTAACTGATCTAACAACGCCAAAACATCTTTGGCCAAGATGTCCATCGTAATGAACTCGGCCCCGTCATCACTGCGGCCATGACCGCGCAAGTCTACGACTATCGTGCGGAAAGACTTACTAAAAAATTCGATTTGCCGTTTCCAGGAGCTGGCGTTTTCGCCCAGGCCGTGAATAAACACCAATGCTGGCCCTTGTCCTTGGTCCTCATAATAAAGGTTAATTCCATTTACCTTAGCAAACACAACATCTCCCCCTAACTGTCTTAATTTTCCGCTTTCTTTTATTCTAGTTTCTACTTGTTACTGTCTGGTCACAAACCAGTTACAAAATAAAAAAGCCCTTCGACACCGAAAGGGCCTTGCCTAGTCAGTAAATTTGCGATAGATTTCTGTTGTTTTATAAGACGGCTTGACCGCCAGTTCTTCGCGCAGGGTCTCACAACACTTCTTGTAGGTTCTGGCGACCATCACGGGATTTTTCATTTTCCCATAACACCACATTTTGATCTGGTAGGCTTTTTCCCAGCACTTATCCTTCTTAACGATGACATCTGTCCAATTTAAAGCCTCCTCATAGCGCTGTTGGCGAATACACAATTTAGCCATTAGCTCTGCCGCTTTTATATATAGACCAACTAATCGTTCACGTTCAGCTGTGTACAGTTCAAGTTCCTGCTCGCCCTCTAGATAGTCGCCGCGATATAAAGCTATGCTTTTGCGCAGCAGAAGCTCAGCTTCGCACGGTTGCTGATAGACTATGTTCATTGCCTGCATTATCGCATGTTCAAATTCATCAACGTCCAACCAGAAATTAGCCGTCAAATTCCATTGATAAACCGCACCTTGGCGTTGAATAAAGCTGGAGGGCTTACGCGGCTGCCTAGCAGGTTCCAATATATTCATTAGGTTATGCAACGTTACTTTGAAGTTCCTTGCAGCTGCTTCGTAATCAGCTTCTGGCCATAAATAAGACATGATCGTTTCTTTGTGAAGCCCCGCGTGCCTGGCCGTAAGGAGCAGGCAAAACAAATGGCGCGAACTTTCCCGCCGCCAGTCTGACCGCACTATCTCCCGACCATCACGCCAAACTTTCAGCGAACCCAAGGCTTGAATGCGCAACGTCGTGGAAAAACCGGGCCGAGTATCCTTAAAAGTTGGTGCTGTCTGTGCCGATTGTTCTTCCGTCAAAAGCCCCAATCTGACTGCTTCATTAAAAAAGGGTTTACTTGTAAAACCGGTTATATCCCCTAACAGTGTAGGCCGTTCTAACAGAAAATGATAGCCAAACGTATTACAGAGCGATAACAAAGAGTGAAACGCGACTTGAAACTCTTCGGGCTGCTGCCGATGCAATGCTATATAAGCAAGCCACCACGCTCCCGCCGCTTTGCCAAAGTTATCGCCACACCTGTGAAACAAGCGGTTTGCTGCCTGCAAATATGCTTTAGCTTCAGTAAACTGTTGACAAATTGCCGCGCTCATTCCCAAGGTATGGTAGAGTACGGCGGTAAACCACCGGTCTTGGACTTGTTCGGTAATTTTTACGCCACTGTGACCGCAACTTTTCGCTGCTGACCAATCATTTTCCAGGGCATGTAATAAACATTGGCCTTGTAAAACTTCCGTCCGACTCCGTAGTATATCCAGCTTACTCCCAATATCCAACCCCTTCTGATAAGCTAACCAACATTGTTCTTTATCGCGGGGCAGCTGGATCAGCAAGGCGTGAGCCAGCCGAATATAGCCAACGGCCGTTATAAATGGCGAACGTAACTTCTCCCCGACCCTTATGCCTTCCTTCGCTGTCGCTAAAGCCTTATCAGGTTGCCCGCTATAAGCATAGCATAGCGATAATATTAAGGAACTTTCTCGGAATGAACATGGTATATGGTAACTTTTTTCCCGTGAAAGCTGCCGTTCAACTACTTTAATTGCGTCGTATATGCGCCCGGTACGCAACAAAATACGGGCCTCCAAATTATTTTTATCCTCAAAGTTGAACTCCCTGGCCAGCCTTCGATATCTTTCCGCCCGCCGAGGGTTACCACGGTTTATCATATTCTCCGCCATTAACCCTAAGATAGCCGCTTTTTCTTTGCCTTGCTCTGCCGTCAGGGCTTTATAAGCCCGGCGTAAATATAGCTGCGCTTGTAACGGTTGAATAATATCTAAATAGGTTTCGCCAATCCCGCGGTAAGCATTACTTACCCCGGTAAAATCGTTAGCTTCACTGTAGTTTGCAGCCGCTTGCTCATAAAGCCCAATTGCTTTTTTGTAATTGCAAGCAAACCTTGCCTCATCGCCTAACGCCATAATAATATCCGGGTGAATGTGCTCCATTGCTGGCAATTGCTGCAAATAGCCGCACAAAACCCGTCCCCTGCCACTATACACCAAATTCCGGCTAATTTTCCGTAAAATCGCTACTGCTTTATCCCACTGTTTGCCTAATATTAGATGATACAGTGCTTGTTCTTCCTCGCCATGCCGAAGATAATAATCGCCGGCTTTAACATGGATCGTTTGTAAGTCCGGCACCCTTTTGCTAGCTTCCCGCCGCAAAAACTCGCGGAATAGGTTATGGTAACGGTATATCCCTTTATCAATTTCTGATAAAAATAAGCCGCGTTTACGAACAAGCGCCAACAAGTCGTAGCTAAATTCATCACCTAATATTTCCTGACACATTTGCGCATGAAAAGATTCTAAAATAGATGATTTAAGCAAAAACATTTGCAGCGGCTCAGGCTGGCGGACCAAGACATCATGAGCCAAATATTCAAACAGGATTTCCATATTTTCATACTCAGCCTGGGATAAAATATTTTGTTTGGGTTTATTCGCTAATGAATTGAGGATTAGCCTAATAGCGATAATCCAACCTTCTGTATGCTTATAGATTTGTTCAACCTCTTGCTGAGTAAACGTGACAGGCAAAAAATTATTTATAAATTGGTGTATCTCTTGATAACTAAAGGCCAAATCTTGCTCAGAAAATTCCAATACTTTTCCTTTAGCTCGCAACCGGTCAATCTCAGGCAAGTTGATTTTTTCCCGTGACAAAATAACAACGTGCAGCGTTGGCCGCCGACAGGCGAGAAAGCGATCAAAAAACAGCCTAATTTCCGGCTCGGTTTGGACAAAATGCCAATCGTCTACTACCAATATCCCCGGCCTGAGTTCCTGTTCTTCCCGATCCTCGAGACCAGCCATGAGGAGTTGAAAAGCCTTTTTCCAGTCGAACTTCTCCTCTTGCGCTATATTGTTAAGATACCAGTTGGTAATTCCCGGGGCCAAAGGTTCTAATGCACCGGCTAAGTAAGCGGAAAATATATAAACATTATCATCCTCCGGACCGGGATTATACCAACCACAAGGGACAGACATTTGCGTTAACGCTTGTACTAGAGCAGTAGTTTTTCCATAACCTGCACCGGCCGATACAACAGTAACCGGATACTTGTCCAAGTCTGCCAGTTTTGCTTTTAATGCTGTTCGCAAAATAACATCATTATCCAATTTCGGCATATTCAATTTGCTTCGCAGTAGTACTACCGGCTGCATTGTTCCATCTCCCGGCAAGTTAATGATAGGCACTTCGCACAAGCTATTATATTTAATTTTCATTATTGTAAAAATAATTTCCTGCTTTGCCCGCTATACCTTATTGCTTTAGCCCGTGCTCACAACTTTCAACCATATAGATGGCGCCCATGCCGACTAATAAAAAGGAGGCAATGCGGCGACATCGCATTACCTCCTGCTTTTAAAATTAATCCCCATGTCTAGCTGTTTCCGCTCATATTTTTTGACCTAAACCTGCTCAAAATCACTGGCCAAATAGGAATATGGCAATCAATTGTCGAAAATCCGATTAATTCTGAAAACGGAGGAAATGGAAAAGCCTTCGGCAAGGGCCCCTTGAGGTGGCACTCAAACCCTTTACCGAAGGCTTTCCAAAAAGGCAATTTGATTATACTCTATCTTGGCCATTCAGTAAAGGACTATATTCAAAATTTTTTGTACAAGCTGGATCCTGCCACGCTGTTATGTCCTGCCTGTCAGACACCAAGCCTTGTCCGGCATGGTGCGTATCGGCGCAGCTTGACTTGGGGCTGTGAGACGTTTGTCATTACCGTCTATCGTGTTAAATGTTGCCACTGTGGTCGTACCCATGCCATTTTACCAGATTTCATCGCCCCATACCGTCACTATGCCCTCCCCGACATTGAAGAAGCTGTCAGCAGGGTGCTTGATCGGACTATACCGGTGGAAAAAGCTTCAAAGTATTGTGATGTAAGTACCGTCAAACGCTGGGTTTATGCTTTTAAAGTCAAAGTCAATACCGTAATTGGGCTTTTAAACAGTATGGCCATCAGGCTTTACGACCGCGCAGCAAGACTGATAGCCACCGGCAGCAGCTTAAACCATTGGCAGCAATTCTTAGCGGCACTTTCCCTGCTTGGTTCGTCAGCGGCCAGTTCAGAGATGGGATTAGCCAACATTTATGTTACTTCCGACCAAACAATAGTTTTTTTGTAAAATCCACATATGTTGCTCTGTGACCGCTCCTTCCGCCGTGGTATGGTATAGCCAAATATTACCACAGGCATAAGGAGGTTGTCGGTATGGATTGTTTTGATGATGTACGGGAGAAAGCGCTGGCAAGATTTTCGCTAATCGCGCCGCTTTTGGCCGAAGGGCTGGACGCTGCCGAGCGTCGTCGGCGGCGACGTGAAATTCTGGCCAGCACTACCATCTCCGACCGTACCCTCAGGCGCTATCTTGCCGCTTACCGTAAGCAGGGCTTTGCCGGGCTTCTGCCCCAAACGCGCAGCGATAAGGGAAAACGCCGAAAAATACCGGATGACGTTTTTAAGCACGCGGCTAAATTAAAAGAAGAACTACCTGAGCGCAGCACCCTTCGCGTTCTCGACATTCTTGTTGGCGAAAAGACGATTAAACCCGGGGAAATAGCCCGTTCTACCTTGGCGCGGCATTTGGCCCGGCTTGGTTTGACCCGGCGTGCTAAATCAAGCGGCACCGGTAGCAGGCGATTTCAAAAAGAGCACCGTAATAAACTTTGGCAGGCAGATATTAAGTATGGTCCATACATAGTGCATCCCCAAAATCCGCAGAAGAAGCTGCGAACCTATTTAGTCGCTTTTATCGACGACGCCAGCCGGCTTATTTGCCATGGTCAGTTTTATCTTGAGCAAAAGCTGGCGGTTCTCGAAGACTGTTTTCGTAAAGCCATCTTAAAACGCGGCATACCGGAAGGTGTTTACATCGACAACGGCAAAATCTTCATTTCCCGCTGGTTCCGACTGGCCTCTGCTAAACTGGGCATACGCCACATCACGGCAGCACCGTACAGTCCTGAGGCCAAAGGGAAAATCGAGCGTTTTAACCGCACCGTGGAAGAATTTCTGGCTGAAGTGAGCTTAAGCCAGCCCAAAACACTTGAAGAATTAAACAAAGCCTTTGCCGCATGGGTAGAAGAAGGCTATAACCACCGGCCGCACAGCGCGCTTGACGGACAAACGCCGGCCGAGCGGTTTCAAAGCGATGTAAACCCCATTCGGTTCGCTACACTTGAAGAATGCCGGGAGGCATTCTTATGGGAAGAAACCCGCCGGGTGGATAAAACAGGCTGTCTTAAGCTGTGCGGCAAGATCTATGAGGCAGGCATCGACCTCATTGGTAAAACCGTAGATGTGCGCTATGATCCCTTTGACCTTGCCGAAATTGAAATATGGCATAACGGCCGGAAACACTGCTTGGCCCGCGAACTAATCATAAGCGAAACAAGCAGCGCTAAACCCAAAGAAGATGCCGGCCAACCTGACAGGACTGCTTCAGCCAAACCATCGCGTTTACTAGCTGTATTGGAGCAGAAGGCCATTGCCAGACGAAAAATGCGTTTAGGCGCCATTGCTTACCGCCAATTGGGCGGAGGTGATGACAGTGTTTGAGGCGTTTTTCGCTTTTCACAAAACCCCCTTTCAACGGGACTTAGCGGTAAAAGACCTATTTACCACACCGGCTCATGCGGAAATGGTATCCCGCTTAAAATACATTGCCGAGAAAAAATGTTTTGGCCTTATAACCGGCGAAGTCGGCGCCGGTAAGACGACAGCATTGCGAAAACTGGTGGCATTGTTAAACCCTAATAAATACAAAGCCTTATACATCAGCGACTCGGCGTTAACGCCTCGCAACTTTTACTGGGAAGCGCTCAGGCAGCTAGACTACGAACCACGGTTCTACCGCGGCGATGCCAAGCGTCAACTGCACAAGGCCGTGCTTGAACTAAAAGAACAGGGTAAAGTTCCGGTAGTTATTGTCGACGAGGCCCATCTCTTAGGTAAAGAGATGCTGGAAGAGATAAGGTTTTTGTTGAACTTTAACATGGACTCGATGAGTCCGATGAGTCTAATTCTTACCGGCCAACCTGAGTTAAGGCGGATATTGCAGCTAAATATCTACGAGGCTATTGCCCAACGGATAAACATCAGATACCATTTACCAGCAATGGATCGAGCCGAAACACAAGAGTATATACTACATCACCTGAAAATAGCGGGAGCAACCGGCGCGATCTTTACCGACGCTGCTATTGATGTCATATATGAGTATTCTGGCGGCATAGCCAGAAAAGTGAACAATGTATGCCAGGCAAGCCTGCTCCATGCCGCCTTGGGGCAAAAACGGCTAATCGACGACCATATGATAAAAGTGGTCATCGAAAATGAGTTTGCGGTTTGAACTATATTGTTTGGCCGAACCATGTGGTTCGGCCAAACAAAGTGAGCCAAACTTGCGGTCACTTATTTTGAGCAGGGTAGGGTCAATTAGTGTAAGCAGCAACATCTAGCAATTGCTAAAGGTTGTAACGCCCCTCAGTACTGTTGCATTTGCTATTGCAATTTAGATAGAAAAAATATGAGCGGAAACATTTAAGAAAAAAGTTGCCGCCACCCCAAAAATTCAGTAGGCAAAAGCGCCGATAGGCTTTTGCCTGCTGTTCGTTTTTTTATACTATTTTGTACCGAAAATACGATCTCCGGCATCACCAAGGCCCGGTACGATATAACCATGATCATTCAAATAATCATCGACTGCTGCCGTAAAAATTTTCACGTCAGGATGCTTCTGATTGATCAACAAGACACCTTCCGGCGCAGCCACCAGACAGATCAATTTAATGTCTTTGGCACCATGCCGCTTTAACAAATCGATAGCCGCTACTAGGGACTCCCCAGTAGCCAGCATAGGATCCACGATAATAAGCTCGCGCTCAGCAGTATCGCTTGGCAATTTACAATAATATTCAATAGGTGTTAGTGTATCAGGGTCGCGATATAAGCCTATATGGCCTACCTTTGCCGCTGGAATAAGTTTCAAAAGTCCGTTAACCATACCCAAGCCTGCTCTCAATACTGGTATAAAACCAATCTTCTTACCTGTCAACATCTTGCAAAAACATTTTGCTACCGGAGTTTCAATCTCAACATCCTGCAACGGCAAATTGCGTGTTAATTCATACCCCATCAATAACGCAATTTCATCTAACAATTCGCGGAATTCTTTAGTGCCAGTATTTTTGTCCCGTAAAAGCGTTAATTTATGCTGGACTAAAGGATGCTCAATAATTTGTACCTTCATTTTCAACATCTCCTATTGTTTAAAACAATTATACCTTCTTTTTGGCGACTGCAAGCCGAGCCCGATTAACACTTTCGACTGCAGACTGTCCTAATTTTAAAACTAGTGTCACATAAAGAATATCAACAATCACCAACTGTAATATGCGCGAAACCATTGCATCAGAGCGGTATTTGGTTTCATTAGAAGAGCTAAGTAAACTGTATTGAGCTCTCTTGGCCAAAGATGAATGAGCATAACTCGTAAGTGCTATTATATTAGCCTTGTTATCTTTAGCTAAATCTACCGCGTCTAAAATATCCCTACTTTCTCCCGAATGACTAACTGCGAAAACTACTGAATTACAAGTAGTATTGTTGCAAGCGATACTCATATAATGAGTGTCACTGAGATAAGCAGCCTTTAAACCCAACCTTATGAACTTATGAAAAGCATCCATGGCGATAGCAGACGAAGCCCCAACACCAAAAAATAGTATTTGATCCGCGTTTATCATTAATTCGCAAACGCGTTCAATAGTTTCTGTGCTAATCAAGTTATTGAGATCCTGAATTGAATTCACTGTCGAAGTAATTACTTTTTGCCTAATCTGTTCTAAAGAGTCATTAGCCTGTATTTCTTCGTAGATCGCCTGCGCAGGTTGGTTGGACGCATCTTGGGCTATTCTAACCCGAAAAACCTGGTAAGAGTCAAAACCCAATTTACGCAAAAATCTTAAAATGGTAGTCTCACTGGTGTTACACCTTTCGGCAAAATCGCTTATCGAAAGCAACATCACTTCCTCAGAATTTTTTAGCACAAAATCAGCAATTTGTTTTTGTGTTGGAGATAAAGTATGATATTTTGTGCGTATATGGGAAAAAAGGTTGTTCAAAAAAATCCTCCTCAATCCGAACTCTAGGTAAAATTTTTTGTTCAACGACATAATAACTACTTTCGTTATACTAGTCAACTATTCAATGATGAACTACAAAATTTTTAAAAATTGCCCTAAATTATGAAAAGAGCGGTAAACCCGCTCTTTTCACATGTCTTGAGTTAGATCCTTATTACAATTCCGGTATCACCAATCAGACTATATTAGCCAATGCGAGCGTCGCTACAAGCGCAACTACCGCGGCAATACAGGTTGCTGAGGTATATGCTTTTAACGTATCGGTAACCGACAGACCAAAAAACTCTTTAACGATCCAGAACCCTGAATCATTTACATGGGAGAAACTGATAGCACCAGCGCCAATGGCCACTGCAATAAGAGCTGGATCAAGTCCGGGATAAGCTTTGAGCACCGGCATTACAATACCGACAGCTGTCATCATGGCAACCGTGGCCGATCCTACCGAAAACCGCATTACCACTGCCACAAGCCAGGCCAAAATTATGGGATTCATAGACAGCCCGGTAAGCACTTTGGCCAATTCGTTTCCTAAGCCGCTGTCGATAAGCACTTTGTTGAAAGCGCCGCCGCCACCGATAACCAGCAATATTCCTGCGACAGGGCCAAAACACTGGTCGGTAAAGGATAGTATCTGTTTCATACTAAACCCACGTGCCAGCCCTAAAGTATAATAAGCGAACAAAGCAGAGATGAGTAGTGCGGTGACTGGGTTGCCGATGAAGTTTACAGCGGACATATAGGGCGCGTTTTTCGGAGCGTTAAGCTCAATAATTGTTTTCGAAACCATGATTAATAATGGTAGCAGGACTGTAAAAAGGGTAATACCGAAAGAAGGCATTTCATTATCTGACACCCGTTCTCTCTTTTGAAGATGGTCTGGCAACTTAAACTCAAATTTATTACCAACCAGATTAGCCCATAGTGGCCCAGCGATGATAGCCGCCGGGAACCCCACGATAATGCCGTACATAATTATCCGACCAACATCGGCTTTTAACGATCCGGCAATAGCCATGGCCGCGGGATGCGGCGGCAAGATACAGTGAACCGTTATCAATGAAACGGCCATAGGAATACCGATGGCAACCATCGATAGCCCTGTCTCGACGGCAACACTGAACACCAGAGGAATCAATAATACAAAACCGACTTGAAAAAACACTGGTATACCGGCGATAAAACCAACGATCATCATGGCCCATCCAGCTCTTTGCTTGCCCAGAACATTAATAAGGGTACGTGCCAGCCGCTCCGCCCCGCGCGAGACCTCGAGCATCTTCCCGAGAATGGTACCAAGTCCCAAAATAGTTGCTAAAAAACCCAGTGTACTCCCCATACCCGCCTCAATGGATGCACCGATTTTGGCCAACGGCATACCAGTGGCAAAACCTACGAACATACAAGCCACGATTAAAGTTACGAATGCGTGCAGACGGACTTTCATGATCAAAAATATAATTAACCCAATAGCCGCAAATAGCACCAGCATAAGTGCTGCAGTAGTACCCATTACCCTCTCTCCTTTTCTTGAATTTTTTAAAATAAAAAAATTGAACGCGGCTTTACTAACACAGTAATGATCTAATATTGGGGCGCATCATTTCTGGGTTATTCGATATTAAACGGAATTACGGAATAACTCGTAGATCTTGTGCTGATTAAGAGCTTGATACAATTCGTCCTTGCGTTTAAATAGCCTTTGATATTTTTCCACGTTGATAGCATCGGGCATAAAAATAATCGGTTCAGCGGGGCTTACCGCACGAAAAGCTTCGGTATAATCTCGGTAAACACCCAGAGTGATTAATGCACTCATTAGTGCCCCCAGGGAAGATGCCTCGTTATTGTCGTAACGGATAACCGTTTTATTGAAAGCATCGGCCTGAATTTGATTAAAAAGATTAAATGCCACCAATCCCCCGGCCACGCTTATAACCGATATATTTTTTACCAGATTCTCGATCAACGAAATATTGTGGGCAATCTCTAGGGCTATTCCTTCAAGTATGGCCCGTACCAAATCGCCACGGCGAGTTCCCAGCGACAGGTTGAAGAATAACCCTTTGGCCAGCGGATTCCAATATGGAGCGGCACTACCTTCAAAATGAGACAGCATCATCACACCGTTTGCTCCTACCGGAGATTCCGCCGCTTCCTCGTTCATCAACGCATAAACATCCTCACCAGCTGGATAAAACTGTTCTTTGAACCATCGGTGAATCGACCCGGTATTAAAGATCCCCGCTTCCACAATCCACTTGCCGGGAATGGCAGCTGCGCTGCAAAGAGTCCGGCACTGGTCATCGAACTGGGGTGCTTCGGAATAGGCAATAACGAACGACCCAGTTCCGGTATTTGCCTCAGCATACCCCGGCTGCAGAATATTTAGCGCCAGCGCCGCACACTGCTGATCTCCGCCGCCGATGATTACCGGTATCCCCGAGGGTAGTCCAGTAGCACTGGCGATACCACTATCTAGGAATCCGACTCGCGATCCAGGCGGGCAAAGATCAGGCAGCTTTGACGCCGAAATGCCGCTTATTTTCAGCATATCCTCGTCCCAGGCGAAAGTGTTGATATTCATCAACATGGTCCGGCAAGCTTGAGTCCAGTCGGTAATATACAAGCCGGTCAGCAGGTAAACGACATAGTCCTGAACACCTAGCAATTTGTTGGCCTTAACGTAAATCTCCGGGCTTTCATCCTTGAGCCACATCATCTTCGGAGCCGAAAAATAAGGATTTGCCCTTAATCCTGTACGGTGGTAGATTTCCGTGAGACTCAATTGATCGAGCAGTTGCTCGCATTGAGCTATACTTCTCTTGTCTTGCCACATGATCGCATTGTGCAGCGGCAATCCATTGGCGTCAACAGGTATAACCGACGCTCGCTGCGAAGTGACTGCAATGGCTTCCAAACGAATGTTTTTCTCTATAATATATTGGCCTGATTGTTTAAGTGTAAACAACAGCGCCTCTTTCCAGGTAAGCGGGTTCTGCTCAACATAGTTATTACTGCCATATTCAGAATGGTACTCTTTCGACGCACGGTACAACATATTGCCGGTACTATTGTAAAGCATAGCCTTTAGGCTTGAAGTGCCAACATCAATAATCAATATGTATTCCAATGCTCTCACCCCGTTTCTTAATGGTATTTTTAAGACTATTGTGAAAATTTTCCTTAATCCAAATCCTGAGGATTTGGATTGTCCCAATCACATGTATCGTTAATTTTAGGTCGAACGAAACATTGTCGCATACTTTATTACGACTTCTTTTATAAATCCGACTTCTCGTAGGGACACTTGCGATAAATGATAATTTTTACCTTCAGCAAGCAGTTTCCTTACATTCTCAATCGTGTGTACGGATATCTCGGTATTCACGTTAATTTTGGCGATACCGTTCTGAATGCATTCACGCACAATCGCTTCTGGAGTCCCTGATCCTCCATGCAATACAAGTGGGATATCTACCAAGCTAGCAATGTTTTTTAACACACCAATATCAATCTTAGGAGTTCCCTTATACATCCCATGGACTGTTCCAATTGAAACAGCCAAAGCGTCGATTCCAGTAGCGGACACAAACTTCTGGGCCTGCCTGGGATCAGTGTATATTTCTTCTGCTGCTTCTTCATTGGTAAATTCACCGCTTGCCAAAGCTCCCAGTTCAGCTTCAACGCTTACCCCAGCTGCATGGGCAATAGCAACAATCTGCGCCGTCTTCTGCATGTTTTCTTCGAAAGGCAAAGCAGATCCATCATACATTACTGACGTAAAACCGGCACGGATGGCTCTGACGATATTTTGAAAAGACTTACAATGATCAAGGTGCAAGACTATGGGAACGTCCGCTTTTTTAGCCATAGTGCCGACTAAGGCTACAACTTCCTCCATTTCCATGTTCGGCAGATAATTTTCGCCAAAAGCTACAATAGTCGGGACTTTCATTTCCCGGGCGGCTTCAATTACCCCCCGGATTGTCTCGTAATTATAGACATTAAATGAACCAATGGCATATCGGTTACGGCGCGCTTCTTGAAGTATTGAGGAAAAATTCACCATCATTGTTGAACACCCGCCAGCCAGTTTTTAAATTCCGGCATTTCCAACACTTCCCGGTTAATAATAAATCGCGGCTTTTGTCCACTAAGAAATTTAGAGATGTCTTCCATAAGAATTTCCGGAGAACGTGTGAGAGCTTCTTTGGTTGTGCCCGCGATATGGGTAGTCAACGTTACATTATCAAGTTTTAAAAACTCACTATCAGGCTTAAGCGGCTCGAAGTTAAACACATCCAGACCTGCTCCTGCAATTCTCTTTTCTCGCAAGGCCGCAAGTAATGCGTTTTCGTCTACCAACCCAGCGCGCGCAGTATTGATCAGATAGGCTGTTGGCTTCATTAGAGAAATTTCTTTTTCACCGACCAGGTTTTTGGTGCTCTCACTCAGACGAGCATGAAGACTAATAAAGTCACTTTCCTTGAATAAAGTCTCCTTATCGACCGGTATGCACCCCGCTCCCCTAATGGTTTCTTCATCCACAAAAGGATCATACACTAAACGGGTAACACCAAATCCCGAAAGTTTTTGTGCAACCAGCCTACCAATATACCCAAAGCCAACAAGACCTACTTTTTTGCCCTTGAGTTCAGGAACCCAATCGGAATTCGAGAATTCTTTACGCCAACCCCCGTTTTTAATAGAATAATGGGCTCTCGCGATATTACGGCATTCCGCAAGCATCAAACCGACCGTAAAATCAGATACTGCTTCAGCATTACGGCCTTCAATGTTGAATACCAAAATCCCCCTCTTGGTTGCCTCTTTCACGTTTACATTTTCCAAGCCAGCGCGGGACACGCCGACAATACGCAGTTTAGGCATAGCATCAAAGACCTTGGAGGAAATGGGGACAAATAGGCCTGCCAATAATTCGGCATCCTTTCCTTCAGACTGAATCAGAGCATCTACCTCTTCAATCTCGGGTCCCTTTTTTTCAACCTCAAGGCGCCTGTTCTGAAGTTTTTGCCAATCAGTCTCCCAATCTCCTACTTTCACTTCCCCGATGAAATTGCTTAAATACTTCTCTGCGGCCTGTTTGAACTCGCTACCTAAAATCATAGCGTCACCAATAACTAAAATTTTCAGTTTTCTTGACATGATTAACCACTCCTTATTGTCGTTAATTTGCTACTTATAAAGGTTTATGGTAGTAAATTTTCTACCATAAACCTTTTTCGCCGTCGTTTAAAATAATCCTCCCAGAAATTATATTTTTTAAAGAATAGAAATTTACTAAAATTCAACTTATTTACCCATATTTCGCATGTCCACGTCAAATGAACAGTATTTTGTAGAGAGGACATAAATTCGAGCCAAAATCAGTATTTTTTATTCGATGTATGAATAAATTTAGTCCACTAAAATCTTTTTGATATCAATTAGTCAAGAAATTATCCACTCCAAAAGAATTTATGTCCTTATCCAGAAGAGTGCGAAATATGGGTTATTTACTTAGTTTAGTTGCCAAAATATGCACGGATAACTGACAAAATCGAACAATTGACTGCTCATAGCTGCTAAACAAAGATTTGGTAAGTTTTAAATTAAAAATCCGCTCTCGTTGCTACATGAATAAAATTCAAGATAGCAATTTAAGCGGACATAAGAATATCATATTTTTTTGACAAAAACTCAGGCGACTGTTTTTCTTCCATCGCAAATTTAGACAATAAAATTTATTGCAAGCAATATTGGGTCAGCCAAATTTTATATATTTTAATGAGGTTTTTGCAATGTGTTCACGAATTAAAATGAGATACTTGCTGTCCTTGAGAAATAGCAGAAAATCCTTTAATATTCTTCCCCATACCCAGCGGAATTGAAATCAAGAAAAGTATCGCTCCAATGAAAGATGCGGTGCCTAGCGCATAAAGCCCGGCAGAAGGATTATGGAAAGTTTGTTCTGCCCATACGCGTAAGTTCGGAGCAATAAAGCCACCCAGATTGCCCACGGAATTGATGAGGGCAATGGCGCTGGCAGCTCCCACGCCTGTGAGGAAACGAGAAGGCATCGTCCAGAAGATGGGCTGAGCGGAAAAGTACCCCGCCGATGCCACACAAAGACCAACAATTGCCAAAAGAGGCATATTTACAGCCGAAATCATAACCCCAAAGCCGGCGCAGATCATCAGGAAGGCAGCAAGAATACCACGTTTACCGGACCGGTCGGAGTATGAGGGAATGGTGGCGTTGGCAAGCAAAGCGCATACCCAGGGGATGGCACTGACTACCCCGACCAGAAAACCAACCTTCCTCCCGAGTAGCCCGGCGACCTGGGTGGGTAGATAGAATGTGACGCCATATACACTGACCTGAATCATGAAATAAATAGCGCAAAGAAACAGCACTTTTGGGTTACCGAGAACTTTCAGCGGACCAACGTGCGCTTCGGTCTTGACGGCATTTTCGGCAGCCAATTCGGCAAGCAGAGCCTGTTTTTCATCTTCCGGAATCCAAGCGGCATCTTGCGGTTTGTCTGTTAGGTACCAGAATGCCCATACACCAACAATCGACGCCAACAAGCCTTCGACTACGAACATCCATTGCCAACCGTGTATGCCGAGTACTCCATCCATATCCATAAGCAAACCGGAAAGAGGCGAGCCAAAAATAAAGCACAAAGGTGCACCGAAATAAAACAGGCCCATGATTGAGCTGCGCCGGCGCTCAGTGAACCAGAAGGTAAGGTAATAGATGATACCAGGGAAAAAACCTGCTTCGGCTATTCCTAACAAAACGCGCAGACTCAAAAAGATGGTTTCTGTTTTCGCCCACGCAAAACCGGCAGCCACAATCCCCCAGGTAAACATTATTCGGGCTAGCCAGCGTCTTGCCCCAACGTGGTGCATGATGATGTTGCTAGGCACCTCAAAAATAGCGTAGCCCAAGAAAAAAATACCGGCTCCCATGGCAAAAGCTGCATCACTTAAACCCGTATCGAGTTGCAGAGCATTTTTAGCAAAACCAATATTTGCACGATCCAAAAATGCAAGCACATACATGAGCAGGATAAATGGTACAATTTTTCTTTGGGCTTTATCCATTGCTCGATTAGCGAGCTCCTGATTTAAAACAGGTTCCATACTCTAACACGCTCCTTGATTTTTGGGGTTTGCTGTTTTAGGTTATGTCTGCTCACAACCGGGTACTTTTCTGTGAAGAGGCCAAACCTCTCATCCTCCCTTCCTCAGGCCGGGTCTACTCTAAGCACCTCTTGTCCTACGAAATCCCCCCCTGCTTATTAAAAGGCCAGCCCGGCTTATTCGCCGGCCTATTCTAAATATTATGAATTTTGCGGTTGGAAGGCGGCCGTACCTTTGCCGGCAACCGGCCGCTGCTCCCCCCGCCTTACCCTGCCACTACCGCAACAGCGCGCTGGAGATCACCATCCGCTGCACTTGATTAGTGCCTTCGTAGATCTGGGTTATCTTGGCGTTGCGCATCAACCGTTCGACCGGATACTCCCGGGTATAACCATAGCCGCCGAAGATCTGTACGGCATCAGTGGTAACCCGCATGGCCACATCTGAAGCGTACATCTTGGCCATCGATGCTTCCTTGGAGAACGGCCGTCCCTGATCTTTGGCATAGGCGGCGCGGTAAGTCAGCAGCCTGGCCGCGTCGATCTCGGTAGCCATATCGGCTAACATAAAGGCGATCGCCTGGTTGCTGGCAATCGGTTTGCCGAACTGCACCCGTTCCTTGGCATACTTAACGGCATGGTCGAGAGCGGCCTGGGCAATGCCGAGGGCTTGGGCGGCAATACCGATCCGGCCGCCGTCAAGGGTGCTCATAGCGATTTTGAACCCTTCCCCTTCCTTGCCGAGCAGATTTTCCTTGGGTACCTTGACGTCCTGGAAGATAAGTTCCATGGTCTGGGAAGCGCGGATGCCCATCTTGTGCTCTTTTTTGCCAAAGGTAAAGCCAGGCATGCCCTTTTCCAGGATAAAGGCGCTGATCCCTTTGACGCCCTTGGTTTTGTCGGTCATGGCGAAGACAACATAAATTTCTGCTTCGCCGCCGTTAGTGATGAAGATTTTACTGCCGTTCAGCACATAATGGTCGCCGTCCAAAACTGCCGTTGTTTGCTGGCTGGCGGCATCGGTGCCGGCATTAGGCTCGGTCAAACCAAACGCGCCCAATTTTTTGCCTTTTATCAGGGGAACGAGATATTTCTGTTTCTGTTCTTCCGTACCGTAGGCAAAGATGGGCCACTGGCAGAGGGAAACAGATGTGGCAAGGGTTACCCCGACGCTGTCGTCGGCGCGGGACAGTTCTTCGACTGCCAGAATATAGCTTAGGTAGTCGCCGCCGGCGCCGCCGTACTGTTCAGGGAAACAGATGCCGGTCAGGCCGAGTTCGCCCATGGCGTCATACAGCGCCCGCGAAAACTCTTCCTTCTCGTCCCGCTCGGCCGCTCCGGGCGCGACTTGCTGTTCGGCAAACTCGCGCACCATTTTCTGAATCATTTTTTGTTCTTCAGTCAATTCAAAGCGCATATGGTTTCTCCTCCCCCTGAATAACATCGGTCAAATTTTCTGTTCTTGCTGCATGGCTTGGATGATATCACGGCCGCGGTTGAAGGCCGCGATATCCGCTTCGTGATATTTCGGATCCACCTTTGACAGAAGCTTATTAAGGACGGCCTCGGCCGGTAGCACGTCGGAAATGGCGGTAAAGGCGCCGAGCATGACGACATTGGTCAAAAGAACATTGCCCAGGTCCTTGGCCGCCTGCGTGGCATTGAGCAGATACCCGTCAAGGCCTTTGGCAGCCACTTCGGCCAGTATTTCGTCGATCGAAGGATAAACATCCACCTTCATGTTAGCCAGAATGGTCGGTACCGCCGCCGTATTGATGATGTATTTGCCGTTTTTGTTGAGAAGATTGATATAGCGCAGCGCTTCCAGCGGCTCGAAGCCCAGCAGCACATCGGCCTGGCCCAGGGGCACGACCGGCGAAAAGATTTCGCGATCGGCAAAACGCACATGGGAGAGAACCGACCCGCCGCGCTGGGCGGCGCCTTTGGTCTCGGTGTTTACGACATTGTAACCGGCGTCCATGGCACACTGGGCAATGACTTGGGAAGCGAGAATATTGCCCTGGCCGCCAACTCCGGCGATGACTAAATCAAATTTCATTTCAGTGCCCCCCTCTTGCACACATAAGTACATACGCCGCAGCCGTTGCAGGCGCTCGCTTCGATAACCGCTTTTCCGTCAACGATGGTGATGGCCGGGCAGCCGAACGTCCGTACGCAGAGGCTGCAGCCGTTGCAGATGTCGGTATCGACTTTTACCTGCCTGGGCGTAAAGGATATTTGCCCTTCCCGCCCGAACTTGAGGTAGCACAGCGCCTCAGCGACAACAACTTTGACGCCCTTCTCCGCCGTAGCTTCGGTAATGACTTTTATCGTCTCGTCCACGTTATAAGGATTGCACCGGAAGACCTTGGCGCCCATCGCTGCGGCTACTACCCCCGGGTCCATGGGGCTGATCCGGTCATGGATGTTGGTGGGACTGCCGGGATGAGGCTGGAAACCAGTCATGGCGGTCGTCGAGTTATAGGCAATAACAACGGTGATGTCGGCCCGGTTGTAAATGGCACTGGCCAAGCCGGTCAGGCCATTGTGGAAGAAAGTCGAGTCGCCGATCAAGGCGTATACCGGTTTGGCAAACCCGGCGGCCTTTATGCCGTAAGCCATCGGGATGGACGACCCCATGCAGTAAATGGTGGCCTGAAGGTTCATGGGCTCAAAGGTGCCGGCGTCATGGCAGCCGATATCGCCGGTAACGATGCCGCCGTTTTGTCGTACTACCTCTTTCAGGGCAATAAGCAACCCGCGGTGACTGCAGCCCGAGCACTGGGTGCGGGTCCGGGCTGGGATATATTTGCCCTGCGCCGGCGCCGGATAAGGCTTGCCGGCCATGGCGCTTTCAATGGCGGCAAGGACGACGCTAGTAGTTAGTTCGCCTTCTTTCGGCAAATAAGTCTCGCGCCCGAGCACCTCGACCATTACCCTGTTTTCAAAGCAAAGCTGTTTAATGAGCCTTTCAACCACCGGCTCGATTTCTTCAAACACGACAACCCGTTTGCGTCCCTTGACAAAACTGAGAACTTTCCTTTCCGGTAGCGGTAAGGTCGAGAGTTTTAGGATCGGCAACTTTTGCCCGTAAATTTGTTCGGCCTCTTTCAAAAAGGCGTAGCCAATGCCGCAACCGATGAAACCCACGTCGCCGTCGGCCTCTTCTACCCGGTTAAACGGCAATTCTTCCATGAGCGCCTTAAGTTCGGCCTGTTTGCTATTTAGCCAACGGTGCCGCATCTTGGGCCTGAGCTCGCCGCCCGACTCCTTCTCTACCACTGCGGACATGACAAACCGCTTGCGGTCGATGATAAACTCGCTCTTGCGGCCTTCAGGGATAACATCGGTATACTCGACCATGCCGCCGGCGTGATTGATCCGCATGACCGGCCGCAGGGCAAAAACCAGCTCGGTCTTTTCCGACAGTTCGAACGCGGCTTTGGTCATGTCGTAGGCTTCTTGGACGCTGGACGGGTCAAATACCGGCAAGTGGGCGTAGTTATGAATCAGGATGCGGGTGTCCTCCTCACACTGGGACGACAAACCGCCCGGGTCGTCAGATGAAACCAGCACCAACCCGGCCCTGACGCCGGTAAAATTTATGTGCATAAGATAATCAGCCGCCGCGTTGGTGCCGTTGTGTTTCATCACGGCCATTGCCCGTTGGTTGGTAAGACAAGCGCCGCCGGCCACCTCAAAGGCGTGTTTTTCGTTCGCCGACCACTCGGCGTAAACGTGCGGGAACTCAGCGCAATGCTCAACAATCTCCGTTGCCGGCGTTCCCGGGTAGCCGGCCACCACCTTGACCCCCGCCTCTACGGCCGCCCGCGCTATCGCTTCGTTGCCCAGCATGAATTTTTTGTTCATCTTCTTGCCTCCCATCGCAAAGTTTGCGGTGAAGTATTATCTTTTGTGTCTGCTGTGCCTAATCTACTTCAAACACCGTTCCTGGATTTAAAATGAGATTGGGATCCAGCGCTTTTTTGATGGCCTGCATCATTTTTAGCTGGACCGGGTCGGTGAACCGATGCATCCATTTTACCCGTTTGGACCCAATGCCGTGTTCGCCCGACATTTTCCCACCGATGCTGTACACGAAAGCAAACAGGTCTTGGAGGATTTCGTCAATTTTGGTCGGCCACTCTTCAGCCGGAATATCACCCTGCATGATCGTCAGGTGAAGATTGCCGTCGCCGGCGTGAGCGACCACCCGCCCTATTGCATCATGTTCTTTACAGATCCTGGTTATTTCGCGCATGGCGTACGCCAGATGTTTAACTGGCACCACGATGTCTTCCGGGCTATGAATGTAGCTTTCTTCGCGGTTCGCCTCGCCAAAGGCCCGGCGCGCAGCCCAGATGGTCTTGGAGTCGGGAACAAGCGTGGCAATTGCTCCGCCCGCGGTACAGATTTCGTCGATGCGGGCGGCCTTATCTTCCAGTTCCTCCTCGGTGCTTGTTTCGACGGTAATAATGAGATAGTTACCATCCTCCTGATGCGGCAGGCCCACTTTGAGATAGCGGGCGCAGACATTGACGGCTTCGTTGTCCATGTACTCCAGCGAGGTCGGGTCGATACCGGCCTTCAGAAGCTTGAACACCGTATCAATCGCCGTTTCGGTATCCGGAAAGATAGCGAGAAAATCCATTTTGCAGGGGGGCAGCGGAATTAATTTCAGCGTTGCCTTGGTGATAACCCCCAGTGTTCCTTCCGAACCCATAATCAGCTGTTCCAGACAATAGCCGGAAGTGCTTTTGTTCAGCAGCCCGCCTAATTCGGTTATTTCCCCGGTGGGCGTCACGATTTCGACCGCATAGACTTGGTTGCGGGTGGTGCCGTATTTCACGGCTTTGTTGCCCCCGGCATTGGTCGCGATATTGCCGCCGATGAAGCAGTTATCGCCGCTGGACGGATCGCCGGCATATAAGAGGCCGACCGCGGCGGCGGCTTGCTGGACATCTTTTGTCCTGACGCCAGGCTCAACCACCATGTACATGTGCTCGGCATTGACTTCAATAATTTTATTCATCTTTTCCAGGGACAAGACGATTCCGCCGTACATCGGCGCCGCGCCGGCCGCCAGGCCGGTACCGGCGCCCCGCGGGGTAACGGGAATGAGCTCCCGGTTGGCCAGGCGGATAATTTCCGCCACCTGGTCCCTGGTTTCGGGAAAGACCACCACTTCCGGCATATGGTGGTAGCGGGCGTCGGTTACCTCGTCTTGGCTGTAGGTTATAAGTTTATCGGGATCGGTAATGACGTTTTTTTCGCCGACGATGGCCTTTAACTCTGCGATATGGTTTGACCCGACCCGATTATATTTCCTCATCTTGCTTTCCTCCGCACTTCCCTTAATTTATGCGCTCCATAATACGCAAAGTATGTTGCCATAAATCACTTCGTGTAGGCGCCGGCCATCAAGGATGCGGCCTTTTCCGTAAATTGCTTAAAGATCCCTTTCCGGGACGGACGCGCGGGAGGTTGCCAGGCAGCCTTACGGGCGGCCAGGATTGCGGCTATTTCCGCCGGCGACTTTCGTTCCCCGGCGACGCCGACGATGTTGAGCTGTCGCCCCGGGATATCGATTTCGATAAGATCATTATCTTCCACCAGCGCCAACGGGCCACCCTCCGCGGCCTCCGGGGAAACATGGCCAACGCACGGCCCCCGCGTCGCCCCGGAGAAGCGGCCGTCGGTTACCAAGGCGACAGTGCCGTTCAAAGTTTCATCAAACACGATGGCATCGGTGGTCATAAACATCTCCGGCGCGCCCGAGCCGCGAGGGCCTTCATAGCGGATGACGACGACGTCACCGGGCTTGATTTTTCCGGCAATGATCGCCTGCTGCGCCGCTTCCTCGCTGTCAAACACGGCCGCCGGCCCGGTGTGGCGGTGCATCGACGGAACAACGGCCGAATATTTGATCACCGAACCGTCGGGAGCGATATTGCCCTTCAAAATCGCGATCGAACCGTACTGTTTGGCTTTGCTTACCGGCCTGATAACATCGTCAGGGGAAAGGCCAAACGTTTTTAGGTGCTGGTGACACCGGTCAAAGAAGCCGTCCTGCCAGAGTTGCTCCAGGTTTTCGCCGAGCGTCTTGCCGGTTACGGTCATGACATCCAGGTTAAGGTAATCCTTGATATACCACTGTACCAACGGAATACCCCCGGCGAACCAAAACAGCTCGGTCACATACTGGCCGCTGGGCTGCACGTTGGCCAAATAAGGTATTTCCCGGCTCGCCTGGTCAAACATTTCAGACTCAATGGTTATCCCCAACTCATGGGCGATGGCGGGCAGATGAATCAGGGCGTTGGTACTGCCGCCGATGGCCGCATGCACTTTAATGGCGTTGACAAAAGCGTCCTTGGTCAGTATCTTGGCCGCGGTGATTCCCTGCTCAGCCAGCCGGACAACCTGGCGGCCCGCTAGTCGTGCAATGCGGCGAATTTCGGTAAACGTCGCCGGCAGCAAAGCGTTTCCCGGCAGGGTCATACCCAGCGCTTCCGCCATGCACTGCATGGTGCTGGCCGTTCCCATGAACTGACAGGCGCCGCACGATGGGCAGCCTGTGAGTTTGTAGTTGCGGACCTCAGCGTCTGCTATTTGGCCCTTTTTGGCTTTGGCCGATATCGGCCCGGCCAGGCCGGAAGTGGTTATCCCCGGGCCGCTGCGCATCGAGCCGCCGGGAATATGAATAGTGGGAATATCTACTCGGGCGGCGGCCATCAGATGCGCCGGTATCGACTTATCGCAGCTGGAGATAAGGACCATCCCGTCCCAGGGTATTACCGAGGCGTGCAGTTCCACCATGTCGGCGATTACCTCGCGCGACGCCAATATGTAGTTCATGCCGTCATGGCCCTGGCCCCAGCCATCACAAATATCAGTGACATGATGCCGGGCCGGTTTCCCGCCGTTCTCGTAAATACCGATCGCCGCCTCTTCACTGAGCACGTCGAGGTGAAAACTGCCGGGGTGGCTTTCGCCAAAGACATCATCCACTAAAATATGCGGCTTTTCGGTATCCTCTTCCGACCAATTCATCCCTAGTCTTAACGCGTCCACCTGCGCCCACAGCTTTCTGGCGTCTTGACACTTTTGTCGCATAAAATCCCCTCCTGTTTAGTCCAGCAAATTTCCCTGCGCATCGAACTGCATCGCCATTGGCTCACTGCCAATCTCGACGTTCGGATTGGCCCGCGCCTCGGCCAGTAGCGCTTCAGATATATAAATCTCACCCAGGTGAAGCGTGTCCTTGATCCTTACCAGCCGGACCGCGGCGAGATCACGGGCATAGCTTGTTTTGATTGCGGCGAGGATTGCCTCTTTGTCTGAAGCCAGCACCATGGGGATGCGTATGGGCTCGCAGATCGTGGAAGTTAAAGCATTGGCATAGGTATACTCCCAGTCGATTTTATCCACCAGCTTACGGGTGGTAAAATCGGCGGCGCCAATACCGTTGGCGTTGCCATGGGTTTTTTCCGTCAGATCGAGCACTACCAGCTTGTTGATCACCGGCCCGCCGCTAGCGTAAGGCGTAGGATAGCGGCCGGTAATGTTGGGATCCATGCCGTCACCGGAAATTTCCTTGCCGATCCGATCGACAATCAAGACATCGATCGGATCAAACATAATCCGCGGCATGTGCGCCTTTGCTTCTTTTAGCAGTTGCTGGTCGGTCGCGATAATTTCTTCCGCCGGCACGGCCGCGATCTTGGCCACACAGTCGTAGGCGTTTTCAACGGTGGCCACCCCGAACAGGATGCGGGTGCGCGCCAGCTTGATTTTGGCCATTTCCACCACATGTTCGGCCATATGCTTAAAGCCATAGGCATGGCAGGCGTCCGCCCCTTTTTGCTTACCGAGCCCAATCGTGATCATCTTCACCAGACCGCTCTCGCACGGCCCATGGAAGGCGGTATGCGGCTTGATCCGGTTAATTACGACGATCCCGTCGGCCTCATAAGCGTTCTTGTCGATCAGTACCGGCAGGCCATTGGCCAACCGCCCTACTTCTACCACATCCATCGCTGATACAATCGGACAACCGATGCTGTCTTCCGTGATGCCGAGATTAGCCAGAACCTGCCGCTGACCTTCGGCCGTCGCCCCGCCGTGGCTGCCCATGGCCGGCACAATGAAGGGCTCGCCGCCCCTGCGCTTGATTTCTTCAACCGTTACCCGCGTAATGGTCTGGATCTCGGCTATTCCTCTGCTGCCAACGGCTACGGCAATTCGCATGCCGGGCCTGATGCGGTCGCCCACCCCCGGCTTGGCCAATTCTTGCCGCAAGGTTTGCGGCAAATCGACCACTTGCGCGGCGGAAAATTTTTGATACACCTTGACTAACCGCGGCAACGGCACATTTTTTAATAATTCCTGAATAATCCCCACAACCATTCCTCCTTAGGGAAGCCCTAAGTTCCGGTAACTTTTCCGGCTTTAACAGCGCCTAACCGTTTTTAAAAGCCATGACTTTTTCTCGAAACACCTCATAGAGCAAGCCGACGTCAGCCGCAAAGGAAATATATTGCACGCCCCAGTTCTTCCACTTGACCGCGCTGGCCACATCGTCGACGAAAAAGCCGATTGCCACCCCGGCCTGGCGCGCCAGTTCCATGTTTTTTTGCATTTCGGCCACCAGCTGCGGATGGTCCACCTGCCCGGGAATACCGAGCGAAGCGGAAAGGTCATACGGCCCGATAAATAAGACGTCGATCCCCGGCACGGTAAGGATATCCGGCAGGTTCGCAATCCCTTCCTTGCCTTCCACCTGGATAATAACTGCGGTCTCCTGGTTGGCGTTGGTGAAATAACTAAACTTGTCAGCTGCCGAATAGCGGGCCGCCCGCACATACCGGTTGCAGCCCCGCGCTCCCTCCGGGGCGAATTTGGCGGCTCTAACGGCGGCCATTGCTTCGGCTTTGGTACTCACCTGTGGCACCTGCACGCCTTCCGCCCCGATATCCAGCGCTTTGGCAATAAGCTCGGGCTGGTTACCGTAAACCCTGATCACCGGGCTGACCCCGGCCAGTTTCGCCGCCCGCACCATATCCACCGCCCGATCGGACGAGATTTCGCCATGTTCGGTGTCAATGATGGCAAAATCGAACCCCGCATTACCGGCAATCTCCAGCACAGCCGGGTGGCAGAGGTTTACGAACGGTCCAAACAGCCGCTCGCCGGTTTTGAGTCGTTCTTTCAGTAGCGCCATACTGCTCCTCCTTCACATTGTCGGGCCGATGCGCCAAATGCCGAAATCATTGTGACCCAGAATTTCCGCCTTGGTCAGCTTCCCAGACGCGACCTCAAGCATTTCGGCGAATATGCGCCGGCCGACTTGTTCCACCGTTTCTTCGCCGGTTATAACCGTCCCGGCATTAATATCCATATTGTCTTTCATCCGTTCGTACATCGGGGTGTTGGTGGCGACCTTTATGGTCGGAGCGATCGGTGAGCCGGTCGGCGTGCCGCGGCCGGTCGTAAATACGCAGAGGTGGCAGCCACCGGCGACCATTCCCGTCAGCTGCTCGATGTCATTGCCCGGCGTATTCATAAAGATAAGCCCTTTTTTCGTAATTTTTTCGGCCCAACCGATTACGTCTTGCAGCGGCCGCGTGCCTGCCTTATAGACACACCCCAACGACTTTTCTTCAATGGAGGAAAGGCCGCCCTCGATATTGCCGGGCGTCGGGTTGCCGCCCCGCATGTCAACGCCCATGGCCTTGGCTGAGTCTTCGTAAGCCCTGATCGTCTCGTAACAACGGCGGGCGACATCTTCGTTGACCGCCCGCGCGGCAATGATGTGCTCCGCCCCGATGAGTTCCGGCGTTTCCGCCAAAATCGACGTGCCGCCGGCATCCACCAGCATATCGCTGGCAACACCCAAGGCCGGATTGGCTGACAGGCCTGAGCAAGCATCCGAACCGCCGCATTCCGTGCCGAGAATGAGTTCCCGGACAGGAATTGGCTGGCGCTTAAGACTAGATGCAGCCAAAACCATGTTATGCGCGGCTGCCGCCCCGGCCTGGATGGCCTTAAATGATCCACCCTCTTCCTGAATGATTACCAGGTGCACAGGCTTATAGGGACATTGTTTTTTTATTTCCGCCGCCACATCCTGGGCCCGCACAACCTCGCAGCCCAGACCGACGACCACGACGCCGTAAACATTGGGATGAACCCCGTGCCCGATCAGGGCCCGTGCCGTCTGCGCCGCGTCCGGTGCGAGCTGGGAACAGCCGTGCTGGTGCTCAAACCAAGTCGTTCCTTTGACACTTAGGGAAATAGCCCTTGCTACTTGGTTGGCACATACCACGGTAGGCATAATCAGAACATGATTGCGAATACCTACCGCGCCGTCGGGACGAAGAAAACCCATAAAATTCATTTGATCACCCCATTATTAGATTACGTTTCGGCATTGGCGAAAGGTCAGCCCGTTAAATCGCCGCGGCCGCGACAGCCAGCCATATTGTGGACGTGGGTATGCTGCCCCATCTTTATTGCCTGAGTGGCAACACCGATTGGTTCGCCATACTTGATTACTTTTTCATCTCGGGTAATATCCCTGATGGCAAACTTGTGACCGAAGGGTATCTTTTCCGTTACCAGCACCACTATTTTCTGCCCATCAATCACCAAGTCTACTTTCGTACCCGGAGCAATTTCCTCGACGGCCGTAGCGACATTATCTTTGGCCTTCATGACGATGGCCCGCATTTTTCCCATGGCGATACCTCCTTTGCTCTTTTTTTTTCGGGAGCCGAGTTTGCCCTTGGCGGTCGTTGAGCACGGCGGCCGCCATTATTACATATATATGAACTAAGTTCATAAATTAGAGCAATTAAATGTGCTCGCAAGTGCCGCTGCCGTCCTGACCAGCCTGCAGGAAAAGGCAGCCTATTTCATTCATATATAAGAACTTAATTCATATATATGAATAAAAGAAAAACTCCATTCATTTCCAATTACGTGTTTCTACATCAATCGTTTTTTTCCTGCTTAATTTTTAATAATTTTTAATTTTTTTCTTTTTTTCAAACCACTATATTTTCCCCAGCCGCAGCGACACATTGAGGGCCGCCGCCCGCACCTTATCAATCAGCTCCTGCAAAAATTCGTCGGTAACGCGAATGGCGGGTACCGTCACACTCATCGCGGCCACAACTTTATTGGACTTGTCAAGGATGGGAGCGGCCACGCAGATACCGCCCGGAATAATTTCCTGGTTGTCAATCGCGTACCCCTGCTTGGCAATTTGTTTTAATTCAGATAACAGTTTTTCGTAAGAAACAATGGTATTTTCCGTATAGCGCTCAAGTTCAACATTATTAAAACGTGCTTTTAATTCGTCTTCGCTTAATGAAGATAACATCATTTTCCCGAGGGCCGTGGCATGGGCGGGAATTTTGAAACCTACCGTGGTTACGCTAATGTCCTTTCTACCCTGGCATTTGGCAATGTAGACGACAAACCGCCCCTCTAACAGGCCGGCCTGGGTAGTTTCCCCCAGTTCATCGCTCAAGCGCTTAATCCCCAGCCAGATTTCCCGGGACAAATTGGTGTTATTGATGCACGAGGCGCTAATCTTGATTAATTTCGCGCCTGGGTAATAAACCCGCGTATCCGGATCGAAGTGGATATAGTCGCGATTGGTCAATTCCTGCAGCAGATAAGATAGGGAACTTTTCGGTATGTCCAGGAATTCCTGGATGGTCGTAAACGTTGGCGGCTTGGAACTATTCACGATAAATTCGATAATATCAAGCGTGCGCGACGCCGATTTTACAATTGCTGGTTTAGAATTGCCTGCCATTCTTTTCGCCTCCCGTTTTCGTGTTTTTAACCGGCAGAACAAGTTTAGGCACCATTTAAGCATATAAAGGAGGCACTTCTTCGCCCCGTTCGTTGTTCGCCTTCGTCAACCGGCCTAAACATGATAAATCTGCCGCTTTTACTTAGATTATCAGTTATTTGTTGACTGGATGCAATCTTTTATTTTGCTGCAATCGTCCGCATCCACTGGCGGGATAACAGCCCAGCGCCCATGCCGGGCGCACACAAAAAGCGCTGGAGCTACCTGGCACCAGCGCTTTTTATGGTAAACCTCTATACTTTCCCTTACACTAATCCCCGGGCGCGGGCGACGGCGATAGCCCCGGCGCCGGCGGCGTTTTGCAGCACGGCGTCGTCCACCTCGCGCACCCGGCCCCGAAAGTGCGGATCATCGTCAAAGAGCAAAATCAGCGCTTGGCGGAGCTCTGATTTCCCCGCCACCCACACCGGTATTTCTGGGTTAAACTTGAGGGCCTGACTGCCCCGCAGGGCCATAAGGTCGGCAGCCAACACCGCGCCCAACAGGAAGTTGGCTTTGTCATTGCGGCTGCAGCCAGTAAACAGATGGAGGATGCGGGTCGTAAAACACAGCCGGCTCAGCCCCACGTCACGGGCGTACGCCGCCCCCTGGCGCAGCATGTCCGGGTTTATTGCGTCGGCGAACGCGCCGCCCAGCGCGTCCGCCAGCAAGGTATGATGGGTAATAACGTCCAGCAGCTCGCCGGCCAGGGTCGTTAGACAGCCGGTAATGCGGCCGGTTTCATCAATGCAGATATACTTGGAATGTGAGCCCGGCAGAGCGACAAGCGCCGGCCCGTTTAGGCCCATTTGGGTCATGATGCCGAAGGTCTCCACTTCCTCGCCGCGCATCATGTCCATACCTTCGCAGGTTTCCAAACTCACTTCGGCCACAGCATTTTTTACGCCCGGTACGAACCAGATAGGGCCGTCCAGCACTTCCGGAATTACGGCCGCCACCATCCCGCGTGCCACCTCAAACACTCCGGCCGGCGCTGGCACATGGGGCACTTCGCACAGGCCTACATTGGAGGTTATCATGCCTGACGCCAACACCAGCCCCACCTTTTTCCAGGAAATACCGGCCTCCGCTAACGCCGTTTCCAGGCAGGCGTGCACGCCCTGCTGCAATCGGGCGCGGCTGCCGGTGCGGACGGTGTCACGCACTCCTACGGCTGCGGCCGCCTGTCCGCAAACAACGCCTTCATGCCACACCTTTACTCTGGTATTAGTCGTCCCCGTGTCGATCGTTGCAATGTACATAACATCACATCAACTCCCTACTGCGCTATAGCCGCCGTCTTTTCCTTGCGGCGCTGGGCCACATAGGAACCGACGATCGAGATGGCAGCTAAAGCGAAAAAGACCAGGCAGATGGGGCGGGTGAAGAAAATGCTCGGATCGCCCTGGGACATAACCAGGCTCCGGCGAAATTCGCCTTCGGCCATGGGCCCGAGGATAAGGGCCAGGACGATGGGCGAGATAGGAAACTTAAGTTTCTGCATGAGGTAGCCGATAACGCCAAAAACCATCATGACCAGCACGTCAAACAGGCTGTTATTGATGGCATAGGAACCGACAACGCAGAGAATGAAGATAATTGGTGTCAGAATGGGCTTGGGCACAGTTACCACTTTGGCGATGTATTTAATGCCGAACAGGCCGAACAGCAGCATAAAAACATTGGCCAGCATAAGTCCCGCAAAGAGCGAATAGACCACATCGGCGTTATCTTTAAACAGCATCGGACCGGGCTTAAGCCCCTGCAGCATGAGCGCCCCGAGCATCACGGCCGCCACGGCGTCACCCGGCACGCCTAAAGTCAAGAGCGGCACCAGCGCGCCACCGGTCACGCCGTTGTTCGCCGATTCCGGCGCCGCCACTCCTTCCAGTACCCCGGTGCCGAACTTGTCGCTGTCTCTCGAGCTACGCTTGCACTCGCCGTAGGAAACGAAGGCGGCGATGTCGGCGCCGGCCCCGGGGATAATGCCGATGAAGGTGCCGATGGCCGAGCCTTTGAGAATGGTTTTGGCGCACTGCTTCAGTTCGGCCAGGGTGGGCAAATTGCCGGCAATTTTTACGTCGATGTTAAGATTCTTGATCATTGCCTCGGTGGTAGCCAGCGCCTCGGCCACCGCGAAAAGGCCGATAAGCACCGGAATAAAGGAAATGCCGCTCAGGAGATTAGCATTATCAAAGGTAAAGCGCGGGTAGCCGGTAATGGGGTCCATGCCGATGGTGGCCAGCAGCAGGCCGAAGAAACCGGCCGCCAAACCCTTGAGCACCTGGTCGCCCGAAATACTGGAGATAATACTGAGACCAAAAAGCGCTAGCGCAAAGTATTCGGGCGGGCCAAAAGACAAGGCTACCTTGGCAAGCTGAGGGGCGATGAACGTAAGGGCCAGGGCACTAAACATACCGCCGCAGAAGGAAGCGATGGTCGACATGCCGAGCGCCTTGCCGGCTTGACCTTTTTGGGCCAGCATGTAGCCTTCGATGACGGTAGCGGCCGCCGCCGGTGTCCCCGGCGTACGGAGGAGAATGGCGGAAATGGAGCCGCCGTAAATGGCGCCGCAGTAAATGCCGACAAGCAACACTAGTCCGGCCACGGCGTTCATACCAAAAGTGAGCGGAACCAGCAGCGCTACGCCCATGGTAGCCGTCAGGCCGGGCAGCGCGCCGATGATGATCCCGCCCAGCACCCCGGCGGCGATGATAAGAAGCATGGACGGCTGCAGAACAGTGGTAAACCCTAGAATTAAGTCTCCCATACAGTCCTCCTACCAGGCAAGCTCAGGCAGCGGCACATCCAGGAGCACCTGGAAGGAAAGATAAATAATAGCAGTTGCTGCCGCAGCCGCCAAAATTTTCGTCACGATTTTTCCCGGTTCCATCAGCAGCATGAGCGCCACCAGGCAAATGGGCGTCAGTAGCAGAAAACCCGCTATATTTAGGAGCAGGCAATAGGCGGTCGTAATGACAAGCGCCGCCAGTACCCGCTTAAACCCCGGCTCGGCCAGGTTAAATAGCGGCTCGTCGCTGTCCCGCCGCGCGGCAACAATAATTAAAATTGCCAGCACGGCAAGTACCAGAGCGACGGCACGGGGGAAAAAGGCGGGCGACGGTACATTGGGAATAATATTGGCCGGAAAAGCCGCTGACCAGTGCCAAACAAGCGCTGACAGGAGGATCAAGAATAGCGCCGCAACATAAGTTCCTGTTCGCATTATCTCACTCCAAAATATGGAAATAATTTCGTAAAATAAGGTCTGGGCCAAGCGCCGCCGCTTGGCCCAGCATGCACATTATTGCTTTTTGTTTAGGCCCAGTTTTTCGATGAGAGCCTTGAAGTTGTCGTTTTCCACTTTCAGGCTGGCTTTGTAGTCCTCACTGGACAGATAGCCGATGCCGAGGCCGGCCTTATCCATGTAGTCGGTAAAGGCCTTGCTGTCCATGGCCTTCTTGAAAGCGTCATGCAGCGTCTTCACGACCGGAGCGGGAGTGCCTTTCGGCACGGCCAGGCCGCGCCAAGTGCCGATGACAAGATCGATGCCCTGCTCTTTCAAGGTGGGAACGTCAGGAACCGCTTTGGCCCGCTTGTCGCTCATGACGCCCAGGACGCGCACTTGACCGGCGGCCACTTGGGCGGATACTTCGGCCGGACTGACGGTTACGGCCTCGACATTGCCGCCAAGCAGGGCGGTAACGGCCGGAGCAGCACCGTTAAAGGGAACATGGGTGAACTGAACGCCGGTCTTTTGCTCGAGCGACGCAGCCGCTAAATGCCAAATAGCGCCGGGACCGGAGTTGCCGACCCGTACTTTGCCGGGGTTGGCTTTGGCATAGTCGAGGAATTCCTTGAGTGTCTTCCAGGGAGCGTCGGCCCGCACCGTAACGGCCGCGGGGTCCATGTTAACGCGGAGAATGGGTTCAAAGTTCTGATAGTTGATGGGCGCCAGACCAAGGTGCGGCAAGGTAACGAGCTCAACGGTAATCATGGTGACGGTGTAGCCGTCGGGTTTAGCCTTTTCGCCTTCGCTCATGCCTACGGCGCCGCCGCCGCCGACTTTATTGACGACGACCACTGGCTGGCCAGGGATATCCTTGGCGCTGTTGGCCAAAGCGCGCGCGACCTGGTCGGTGCCGCCGCCGGCCGCATACGGAACAATAATTTCTATTTGTTTGGTGGGGAATTTGGGTGCGTCCGTTTTCTGCGCGCCGCCACAGCCGGCAAGGGTTACCGCCATAACAGCGGCCACAAGCAGCGCGATGATGGATTTGGCCTTCATCTTCTCCTCTCCTTCTCCTGAAAAGATTGCCTTACCACCCGGCAATCCGCACAAAGTCAGCCACCAAGTACGCTCCGACGCAGCGCCTTGGGTCAGAATGCGTTCGGTAAGGCATTTTCAGAAATCGTTTTCTTTTATTAATATTCGCTCATAGTTAATATTTTCCTTCTCTGCGAGACTATTTTTACCCTGCCTATGCTTTAGCTCCGGGATAAATAACCTGTGTGTCACGGAACGGTTATTGGAAAAATATTGTTTTCATCCGTTCTTCTGTGTCAAATAAGTCAATTTTCCAATAAGTCAAGCCTGGCCCCTTCACGAAAAAATTAAGGAAGGTTCTCACCTTGCATTCGCGGCAAGAACCTTCCCCGCTTTTACACTCCGGCGTAGGCCATAAACCCACCGTCCACCGGCACGACAATACCGGTAACAAAGCCGGACGCTTTTTCATCGGCCAGCCACAGCAGCGTGCCCAATAAGTCCTCCGGCTGGCCAAACCGGCGCATCGGCGTATGGGCGATAATCTTCTCCGCCCGCGCGGTATAGGAACCATCCGGATTGGTCAGCAGCATCCGGTTTTGTTCGGTAAGGAAAAAGCCAGGCGCCAAAGCATTGACTCTTACGCCGGCCTCGGCAAAATGCACCGCCAGCCACTGGGTAAAGTTGCTGACCGCCGCCTTGGCGGCGCTGTAGGCCGGCACCTTGGTCAAGGGCGCAAACGCGCTCATGGAGGAAATATTTATCACGGTCGCCCCGGGCCGGCCGGCCATCTGGCTCAAGAAAACCTGACTAGGAATAAAGGTCCCCATGAAGTTGAGCCGAAAAACCGCTTCAAAACCTTCTACCTGCATGTCAAAAAACGTAGGTGTGCCGACAACGTTTTGCCCTAGTTCAGCCTGGCTGAAAACTTCTTGCGCCGTTATGGCTGCCGGATGGTTGCCCCCGGCGGCGTTGATGAGAATATCGCAAGGGCCAAGCGTATTTTTAACCGTTTCGGCCGCCCGTTCTACCGCCGCTTTGTCCAATACGTCACAGGCAATGGCAAGGGCGATGCCGCCGCTACCGGCAATGTCGTCAGCCACCTTCTTCGCCTTGTCTTCGCTTCTATTCAGAATGGCAACTTTGGCACCCACGCGGGCCAGCTCTTTGGCAAACGCACTGCCCAGCACGCCGCCGCCACCGGTAACAACGGCCACCTTACCGTGTAAATTATGGCTCATGGTTGATAAATGCCTCCGTTTCTTCAACATTTTACAAGATTGCTATTGCTAGCCATTAACCATATTTTCTCTCCGGCAGCCGTCCTTCCTGCATGCGATGCGAGTAAAAGTTTCGCCAAGCCGCTGGGCCAAGGACACTGCCCCATTTATTGGGAAGTACCCGCGATTCCTCCCTAAGCTTATGAACATTAAGGGTAGAAACAATAAAATGAAAAGACGGTTCCCTGCTTGCCCTTGCCGCAAGCGGGAACCATCTCCCAGTAGTCTACTACCCTTTTAGATTTTCGGTCAATTTTTCAAGGTGGCGGCCGATATGGCGTTCGAGAGCCGCATAGTATTCGTCCTCATGGTCGAACAAAAGCTCATACAGGGCGTCTTTGAAGCGGTAGGAACCGTCGGCATTGGCGGCTGTCAGCACCAGGCCATAGGTGATATGCAGCATCTGGCGGGCATCGTTATGGTCGAGCACCGTCGGCAGCCCGTCATCGGCCATGGCGGCCACATCCGGCAGCCTGGTCAGATCGGTGGTAACATGGTAATACTTTTTCGCTTCACCAAAGACTTCTCCCGCGAAGGCGTAAATTTCCCGGAAAAGCGCGGGGTTAATCCGGGCAACTACCCGCAGGGCCTCCAGCCAATTGGTGCCGGCCGTCTTGATATGCACCCGCCCGCGGGTGTACTGGCCGATGATGGGGAAGACACTGAACTTGTCGCTGCCCGAGTGGATGCTCAGCCGGTAGCCGAAATGATCGGCGATGGCGGCATGGCGTTTGAATTCATCTTCAAATTGATATAGATCACCGATGTAGTCGATACCCTTCTGGAACTCGCCGCAAAACCGCGGCGCCAGACTAGTAAATTTTACGCCCATGCGCCCAAGCTCGGAAGCAACGAAATAATGGGCGGCCGGCGTCGTCGGCGTGGCCGTCTCGTCAATGGAGATTTCAAAGTCCACTTCCCGCCCGGCGTTGACGATGAGGGTATGATAAATATAGCCCATGAACGCCAGCGCTTTGCCGTAGGTAAGAACCAGCCGCTGCAGCGTTTCGGTGTCAAAGGTGATGGCCATGCCGCCGACAATGAAGGCCTTGCCCAGGTAATGCTCCTCCATGTCGGCCGTATAATCGGCCGGCAAGGTATGGTACAGCTCAGCCACCTGTTTGGCGGCCTTTTGCCCCACCGTGTTGTCGATATGGGCCGAAGCGTCGAGCGTGATCATGGTAAAGCCGAGGTCAAGGGCGCCCTTGATCTCCTCTGCCGTTTTCAGGTGATCCCCGTCGGCGCCAAAGCCGCCCTCATACCCTTCCTGCAGCACCGCCCACGTGGCAGCGTCCAGGACATCGGAGTAGGTACGGTTAGTCAGCGTCAGCTCCCGCACCGACTGCTGGGCGAGGACCGGCCGGACGCCGGTCTTTTTGATAAGCCTGAGGTGACCGGGCGAAGCAACGCCTAAGCGGTCGCCCAGCCCCAGGCTCAGGCCGGTGGCGCCCAGCGCCACCGGCGCGGTGAACGGCAGCAGCTCGCGCACGATACCCGCATTGACCGGCTGCAGGGGCGCTTCTTTAACCCGCTTGCCGGAAGGATGATACACCTGCGGGCCCACGAAGCGGTCAAAGGCCGAACCAGTCTCTTCCTCAACGACGACCAGCAGCTTCTGCCCCATGTCCTTGGCGAGAAACAGCACGCAGCCGCCGGCGCGGTAGATGGATTCCGAATAAATATTATAATCGCCAAATTCGCTCAGGATCGCTCGCTTGAGTTCTTCCCTCGATTGCATGGCATTACTCCTCTGTGTCTGTTTTCAGCCAGTCTGCTGTTTACAGCGTTACACCGTTCTTAAAAATGGCAATTTCGCGGAAACCCATTTCCTCGGCTTTGGTCGGTCGGCCGGAGGCCACCGCCAGCACATAGGCGAAAAACTCGTCGGCCAGCGCTTCTAGGCTTTTGCCCTCTAACAGCTCACCGGCATTGAAATCCATCCAGGTAGTTTTGCGACGGAACAGCTCGCTGTTGGTGGCAATTTTCACCGTCGGCACCGCCGTACCCAGCGGCGTACCCCGGCCGGTGGTAAACAGCACCAGGTGGCAGCCCGCTGCCGCCAACGCCGTGGCCGCCACCGCATCATTGCCGGGCCCGTTAAGGAGGTTAAGCCCTTTGCGCGTGACCGTTTCCCCGTAGCCAAGCACGTCGACCACGGTAGCGCGGCCGCCTTTTTGCGTGCACCCTAGTGACTTCTCCTCCAGGGTGGTAATGCCGCCTTTCTTGTTGCCGGGTGAGGGGTTTTCGTAAATGGGCTGGTTATAGGCCATAAAATAATTTTTAAAGTCGTTGATAAGTCGTACCGTTTTGTCAAACACGGCCTTATCCTGGGCCCGGTTCATGAGAATTGTCTCGGCGCCAAACATCTCCGGCACCTCGGTCAGCACCGTGCTGCCGCCGCAAGCGATCAAGAGGTCGGAGAAAGCGCCGACCAGCGGGTTGGCCGTAATGCCGGAAAAAGCGTCCGAGCCGCCGCACTTAAGGCCTACCACCAGTTCGGACGCCGGGCAGTCCTCCCGCAAAAACTGGCCGGCGTAGGCGATGAGGTCCGATAGCAGCTCAAGCCCGGCGGCGATTTCGTCCTCCACCTCCTGGGCCACGAGGAATTTGACGCGGTCCGCGTTATAGCTACCCACCACTTTTTGAAACTCGGGCACGTTGTTGTTCTCACAGCCCAGGCCGAGGACCAGCACGGCGCCGGCATTGGGATGGTTGACCAGGTCAGCCAGGATGGTTTGCGTCGCCCGGTGGTCGTCGCCGAGCTGCGAGCAGCCATAGGGATGGGTAAAGGCAAACACGCCGTCGATATTGGCCATATTCCGAGCGAGGGCGCTTCCCCGCTCGGCTAAGAGCTGGGCAGTGCGGTTAACGCAGCTGACGGTAGGAATGATCCAGATTTCGTTGCGCACCCCGACCCGACCGTCCGGGCGGCGATAGCCGCGGAAGGTGTGGCGGCAGGGGACCGGGCTTACCGCCGGCGGCTCCGGCTTATATTCATATGCCAAAATCTCGCCCAAATTGGTGCGCACATTGTGGGAATGAAGCCACTGGCCGGCCGCTACGCTGCTAGTCGCATGACCGATGGGAAAGCCGTATTTTATGACATGCTCGCCCGGTTGCAAGTCGCAGAGGGCAATTTTATGGCCTTTCGGAATATCTTCGCGGGCGGTGACGGTAGCATTGTCCGCCGCAAGCGTCTCCCCCTGCCTGATGTCGCGGAGAGCAACGGCGACATTATCCCGTTCATGCAGCTTTAACAGTGCCATGGCTTACCTCCCGACGAGCCGCGCCGCCGCAGCCTGCATCCCGTCCGTAACAATCTGATACAGGTAGTCGGCCGTCTTATCCGTCAGGCCGCTCACCTGCGTAAGATCTTCACCCCACAGGGCGGTATTGGCCAGCACGGCCGCCGCTACCTGGCGCACCCCATCGGGGCTGCCGTCGCAGTCCGCCCAGGTACGGGCAAAAAACTCCAGGACAGGCAAATCGTCGCGCATGGTAAACTCGCCTTTGGCCCGCCGTGCGAGCATCGCCGAACCGTCGATCTTGCCACCAGCGTATACCGCGATCAGGGCGGCAAGCGAAAAGGTCAGTTTTTCCGGCAGTTTGCCGAACTTGGCATGGTATTCAAGGATGGAAGGCAGCACCCGGGCCTTAAACTTCGATGACGAGTTGAGCAGGATGCTAATAAGATAGTGCTTGATATAGGGGTTCTGGAACCGTTCCATCACCGCGGCGGCAAAGTCGGTCAGCATGCCTTTATCCAAGTTGATTGATGGAATGATTTCCTCGTCGACCACCTGCCGGACAAACTTGCCCATCACCGGGTGGTCCATCATTTCGCCGACCGTTTCCAGGCCATAGAGGAAGGACGCCGGTACGGCCGCCGTGTGAGCGCCGTTTAAAATCCGCACCTTGCGCGTCCGGTAAGGCATCATATCGTCGGTCCAGATAACATTAAGCCCTACTTGGGTAAAGGGGAGACGCTCGGCCAGCCCGGCGGGACCTTCAATGACCCACAAGTGGAACAGTTCACCGGCGTCAAGAAGTTCGTCCTCATAGCCAAGCTGGGCCTGGATGGCGGCGGCTTCATCTTTGGGATAGCCGGTTACAACGCGGTCGACGAGAGTATTGAGGAAGTAGTTGTGGTTTTCCAGCCAGTCCTTAAAGTCTTGCGGCCACTGCCATTCATCGGCCAGACGCAGGATGATTTTTTTGAGGTTGTCGCCGTTGCGATCGATGAGTTCGCAAGGAAGGATGACCATGCCTTTGGCCGGGTCACCGCTGAAGTGGCGGAAGCGGTGGTAAAGATACACGGCCAGTTTGCCGGGGAACGAGGCCGGCGGCCGCATGTCGGGGCGGTCATTGGGGTCGTAGGCAATACCCGCCTCGGTGGTGTTGGAAATTACATATTCAATGTCCGGGTTTTCAGCGCACTTAAGAAAAGCGTCCCAATCGACATAGGGATTAATGCCCCGGCTGACTGATGTGATGATTTCCTTATATTCTACCGGTTTGCCGTTTTCCAGACCGCGCAAAAGCAGGGTATACAGGCCGTCCTGGGCATTAAGCCTGTCGACAAGCCCTTCGGCGATGGGCTGCACGACAACTACCCGGCCGTTAAACAGGCCCTGCCGGTTGAGTTTATGGAACATCCAGTCGACGAACGCCCGCAGGAAGTTGCCTTCGCCAAATTGGATGACGCGCTCGGGCAGGTCAGCTGGATAAGGAGCCGCTTCAAGACCAGCCGGGAAGGCAAAGCCGCCGGCGAGCAGCTCTTTGTTCAATTTTGCCATTGTTTCTCTCCTCTCTTGCAAATATATTGCAACAAACACTAAATCAATTGAAGTCCGGTAATGGTAAGACCGTGATTATAAGAACCGCGGAGGACGCGGAGGAGGATATTTTTTTACTTTAGCGCGATGAATATCGCGCCTCTGTGTCCTCTGCGGTTGAATAACGGTTTTCATACTTTGTGGTGCCAATTATCGGCATGAATATCTCCGCGGTTAAATGTTGATGTTATTGACTCCTACTTAAGCATTGCCGGGATGTTTTGCAGCCATTTGAGTTTAGGATCGTCATTGGGGGTGAGCTGACGGCCGTGCGGACCGGCCATGACCCACAAATAGTAAACCTGGAAGCCGGGAGCGGCGGCCACGGGGTGATAGCCGGCCGGCAGGGCAACGGCGTCACCGTCCTTAATCATATAGGCCTCACGCAGCGTCAAGTCATCGTTATACATAATTTGGACGCCAAAGCCCTCGGTGGGCTTGACCTTGAAGTAATAAATTTCGTCCATCTGGCACTCGTAAGGCAGGTTTTGCGTATCGTGCTTGTGGGAAGGATAGCTGGACCACTGGCCGGGGAAAGAGTACGTTTCGCCGACGACGATGCGATCGACCTTACCTTCGACATTGGCGACCATGATGTCATAAACGTCGCGCTGCCAGTTGAGGACGCCACGGTGGTTGAAAATGACGTCTTCCGGACGGATAACGAAAGGCGCAAACTGGCGCTCAGCCGGGGCGGACAGGACAGCTACCTCCAGTTTGGGGCTAATCGCCGTAACTTCCCAGCGGCTACTCTTTGGCGCATAGACGGCGGTGGCTTTTTCCGCGAAAACATCTTTGCGGGACAAGTTGTCGAAGGTCTGACCATTGACCGTGATGCGGCACTTGCCGGCAAGCAGCACCAATGCGACTTCTTCTTCCTTGGTCTCGGCGCCGTAGCTTTCACCGGCGGCAAGATTCAGCAGGCCAAAGCCGGTATAAGCCGTTTTCTCGCCGACAGGAATGACCTGGCGAAACCCTTTTTGTTCTTTAGCAGGATAAAAATAGCTCATAAGTATACCTCCTCTGTATAGTGTGAGCTAGCGCTCAAGGATAGCGGGCCGTTCGAGGCTAAAGCCCCGATACTCAGCTTTAATGACCGGATATTTTCCGGTCGCCGTTAACACGACAGGACTATCCTCCCCAACGAGAATAGTGTCCTCCGATTTGACTCCGGCAATAGTGGGGTTCCAGGCGTAGACCTGGCCACTGGCCACCACCTCGGCGCAGTCGGCCGAAGCGCGAAACTCGCGGGAGTTATAACCGGCCAGGCCGCCCTGGTGATGATACTGCCACTCGCCGGCAAAGCCCATGTCGGCATAGGCCTGACAGCCGGCGGCAAAAATATCGCTCACTTGGGCACCCGGACGGGTAGCGCCGATAAAGGCGGCGTCCACATTGGCCACCGCCTGGTGCCGGGCCTTGAGGTCGGCCGGTACCGGGCCAAAGTGCACCAGGCGGGTAACCGAAGCGTACAGGCCGTGTTTTTGGCCGGAAATTACCAGCATGGCGTACCTTTTCACCTTCTTGTCGGTAGGGAGCGGGTGCCGGTACTGATAGGCCCGCTCATCGGCGGCGACCAGACTGACAAAGGCGCTTACGCCCTCAGCGGCAGCTTTCTCCTTCATGAGGGCGGAAATCTCCAGTTCGCTCATCCCAGGCTTAATAGCCCAGGCTAGTTCCTCGACGACCGTGGCCACACTTTTTGCCGCATCGGCGAACCGGGCCCGCTCCTCGGGCAGCAGCTGCCAACGCAGTCTGGCCAGCTTGCCAGCTACTTCGCCTTCAGTGACGACCGGCTCGCCGCCGCTAATTTCCCGCACCGCCCTCTGGGCGCCGGCTGCCTCCCACCAGGAGTAGACTGCCTTTTCCAGCGGCAAGCCGCTCAGCTCTTCCGTCAGCAACCGGTCAGCCTCAATATTATTGGCCACCAGATATACCTTATCCGCCGTCACCAACAGGTCGGCACAGGCCTTTTCCACGGCTTGGTTGACAAAGGACCGGCCACCGGTCAGCCACCAAAAGTTGGTCTGGCCGGTAATCAACAGGTTGGCCACACCTTCCTGCGCCATAAAGGAGCGGAGCCGGGCCAATTTTTGGGCAAACTCGGATTGGGACCACGCCATTTTAAAACCCCCTTTTTTGTTATTCCAAATGGGCGTCCAGCAGCCGCGCTTCCGGCAGATGCAATAGCCCCTTAAGCGCCAGGGCGCAGGCGCCAATGACGCCGGGATATTCCCCCAGCGCCGAAAAGGCAATCCGCGTTGCACTGGCGATTTCGGGAAAAGCGTGGGCGGCCACGGCATCACGCAGTATGGGTTCAAACCGCGCCATGGCCCCGGCCAGCTGTCCGCCCAGGAAGACGGCTTCCGGGTTGTACAGATTAATAACGGCGGCAACGGCCCGCCCGATCCAGTGCACCGCCCGGCTTAAGAGGGCATTGGCATAAGTACCGGGCTGAGCCACGGCCAAAAGGTCGGCCAGCTCAATATCACCGCTGCTCTGCCACCGTGCTTTGAGCGGGTCGCCGTCGGCCAGGCCGGGCAAGTCGCGCCTGGCCTGCTTAATTAGCGCCGGGACGCTGCATAGCGCTTCCAGACACCCGTGGTTACCACAATTACACTGCGGTCCGCTCTCGTCAATAACAATATGGCCGATCTCGCCGGCATAACCCTGAAACCCCTGAACTATGCGGTCATCGAGAATAACGCCGGCGCTGATGCCTTCGCCAAGGTTAACGTACACCAAATCGCGGCAGCACACGCCCCCGCCAAACCATCGTTCGGCCAAAACGCAGGCGTTGGAGTTATTTTCGATGAACACCGGCAGACCGAGCACATCCTCCAGCTTTTCCTGCAAGGGGTAGCTGCGCCAAGCCGGACCGAGGTTGACCGACCGCTGTACCGTGCCAGTTTTGGCCTGCACCAGTCCGGGAAAGGCGATTCCCACCCCCACAAACGACCGGCCCTGCTTGCCCTCGTCATTCATGATGCGCCGCAGCAGTTCGGCCAGGCTGGCCAGGCCGGCAGCAGGCTCGCTCATATCAAGCGGATAGCGCGCAATGTCAGTAGGGTCGTTCATAAGGTCGGCAACACCGACTGTCGTTTCGCCGCGCGTTACTTCCACCCCGATAACATACCCGGCTTTACTGTTGAATGTTAGCTTCACCGGCCGACGGCCTCCCCTTGATTCGCCGTAACCGTCCTCGTGCACCAAACCGAGCTCGAGGAGTTCACGGATAATGCCGGTGATGGCCGGCGGCGTCAAACCGGTAATTTGCGCTAGTTCCTGCCGGCCAATGGGACCATGCTCCTTAATAAGGTTAAGAACGGTGATGCGGTTGCGCTTCTTGACATATTTGCTGTTGGCTCCGTTATTGGTCACATTTCCTCTCCTCTCGCCGGCCGGCGCCACCCGGACCACTCTGGGACTTTTTTAAGTTAATTAATTATTTATTGTTAAATTAATTCGCTTTTTTCCGTATTATTCCTGCCAGAACCGCCAAACTTGCCCAATAAAAATATAAGCGCCCCTGAAACCGTCAGGGACGCACTACCTCATACCTCATACCTCATACCTCATACCTCATACCTCATACCTCATACCTCATACCTCATACCTCATACCTCATACCTCATACCTCATACCTCATACCTCATACCATCACAACACTCAGCCCCTCCCTGTACGCGCCTGTTGCTTGCGGTATTCGGAAGGACTACAAGCGGTGTGTTTTTTAAAGATGTTGCTAAAATAGGCCAGATCGGCGTAGCCCAGCCGGTCGGCAATCTCCGAAATGCGCAGCGTCGTGGTGGCCAGCAGCCGCTTGGCCTCTTTCATCTTCAGGTCGGTCACATAGTCGACGAAACAGACCTGCATTTCTTGTTTAAAGAGTTGGCTGAGATAACTGGGGTTCATGTGGACACGCCGGGCGGCATCGGTCAAATTGATGTCCCCGAGGGGCGTTTCCGCCATATAGCGCAGCACCTGCTGGATAGGCGACAGAGCCTGCTCTTCCGGGCCGGCGGCCGCCGCTGCTTCGCGGCGGCGCCGCTGGAGCCAGTTTTCCAGGCATTCTTTCATCGCCGGCAGTTCGACCGGTTTAAGCAGGTAATCGCATACACCCTGCCGGATGGCATTTTGGATAAACTGAAAATCGTCGTGGACGGTAATGAGGATAACATCCTGGCGGGGCTGGCGCTGGCGCAGTTCGCGGACAAAAGCCAGCCCGTCCATGACCGGCATGCGAATGTCGCTAAGAATGAGTTCCACCTTGTTGGTTTTGAGCCAGTCCAGCGCCTCCAGACCGTCAGCACATTCATGGACAACGGTAAAGGGCAGACCGGTTTTATCCACCGTCCAGCGCAAGGCCGCCCGCACCCACCGTTCATCATCGACAATCAGCACGCGATTCATTCATAACGCGCCTCCCTCCGTTCCGGCATAAACAAGCGGCAACCGCAAGATAATGACGGCGCCCTGCCCCGGCTGGCTGTCAACCATGACGCCGAACCGCTCATCATACAGGCGGACGATGCGGCGGTGAACATTGACAATGCCGATGCTCTGGCCACCGGCCGTAACATCCTTTTGCGTTAAATCGGCACGGATACGCTCCAGCACGGCCGGTTCCATGCCGGCGCCGTTGTCCGCCACTTCGACGATATAGGCATCATCTCCCTCCCGCCGGGCCGATACGGTGATCGCCAGCGGCGACTCGCCGTATTGAAAACCGTGGGCAAAGCAGTTTTCCAGAAGCGGCTGCAGCGAAAACTTAACAATCTGCAAATCCCATGCCCATTCCGGAATATCAAATTTATAGGTAAACCGGTTACCAAAACGAAACTGCTGAATCTTGAGGTACAACTGGCAAAACTTAACTTCTTCCCTTAGCGGCACGAGCAGGGCGTGACTGCGCAAATTGTACCGAAGCAGTTGCCCAAGCGATGCAGCAATGGTGGCAATATCTTCCATGTCGCGGGCTAGGGCCATACCGCGCACCGTCTCCAGGGTATTGCAAAGAAAATGGGGATTAAGCTGCGACTGCAGGGCCTTAAGTTCCATTTCCTTTTGGCCCAGCCGTGCCTCGGTTTCACGCAGTTTGGTAAAATAAACTTCTTCCATCAGCCCGGCCAGACGCTCCACCATTTTATTGAACCCCCGCGCCAGTTCACCGATTTCATCTTGCGACAGAATGGCGGCCCGCACGTTGAAATTGCCCACTTCCACACTCTTCATGACATGCTGGAGGCGGCGGATGGGCCGGATGAGCGAGGCAGCAAACCCAATGCCGAGCAGATAGGCCACCACTAGGGTCACGATAATCGTCCAGACAATGGTCTGGCCGATGTGCTCCGCCCCTCGGGTTAGTTCATGATAGGGAATCGAGGTGACAAACCACCAGCCCAGGTATGACGACGCGCTGTAGGTAAGAAAGCGGCGATCTTTCCCACCCGTGATTAGCCAGCCTTCCTCATTTTTCAATATTTCTCGCTCAGGGCCAGCGACTTGCTCGCCCAGGCGGCTATCGTCAGGATGATAGACGTAGTGACCTTCCCCATCAAGAATAAATAAATGGCCGTTGCGCTTAAACGATACTTTGTCGGCAATTTCCCGCAGGCGTCTAAAGTTAATGTCAATAATAAGCATGCCCCGCGGCTGGAGCGTTTGCGGGCTGTAAATACGGCGAACAAGAGAAATGACCGGCTCCTTGCGGCCGCGCCATTCGGTTACCCGGCTGACAAGCAGCGGACTACCGTTATTAGGCACCGAACCATACCAGTATTCACTAGTCAGTTTATTTACCGGATAAGCGGCGTTCGACCCGGCGACGTCAAAGACCTGAACATTGTCAACGATGACAATGATGTTGGTAATGTCAGCACGAGAATAGGCGGCATTTTTCAGCATCCGTTCAATATCAGCGCGAATGCCGCTTTGCACCACTTCCTCGGCGGTTTGCATCCGCAGCAACCGAGCCATGTCGGGATGGTTGACAATTTTCAGCGAGCTGATCTCCAGATCGCGGATGTAATACTCAATATGAGTCTCGACCTGCTCGATAACTTGCCAACTATACTGCCGGGCCTCCTCCTCCAGTTCAAGCGAAGAACGGTAATAAGAAATCAGCCCGACCAGTACCAGCGGGATAACGACCAGCACGGCGGAAAAAACAAACAGCTTGGTAGCCAGCGGCCGGTTATTCATAAACCAGTCGCGGCCCAGCAGATAGGCGGTCCAGCGACGTAATCTCACGGCATTGCTCCCGATAGCTTTTTCGTTTATATTTTTATATTTCGCTGCCGAAGGGCCTTCCCCTTTTGCTAGCCGACCGCAAAAAAATGCCAGAAGGCACAAAGGCCTTCCGGCGGGAGCAAGGGAGTATATAAATGGAGAGGTATGCAGGAAGTTATTACTGTTACTTGCGGGCCTGGTCGATAGCGTCAAGCATTTCTTTGTACTCGTCGCGATATTTGTCAATAACCGACTTAACTGCATCCTGCCAGGGCTTGACGTCCTTCACCTCGGTAATGGTTACGCCGGCGGCGCGCAGTTTGGCCTCAGCGTCTTTTTCATACTTAGCCCAGGCTTCGCGCTGGAACGCAACAGAGTCGAGCGCAGCTTGTTTAATAATCTTCTTGTCTTCGTCCGACAGCTTATCCCAGGCCGTTTTGCTGATCAGGAGCACTTCCGGGGTGCGCTGATGCTTATCAAGGATGTAGTATTTAGCGACTTGATAATGGTTGGAAGAGAAATAGCTGGGATAGTTGTTTTCCGCGGCATCAATTACCCCGGTCTGCAGGGCGCTGAACACTTCGCCGTAAGGCATGGGCGTAGCGCTGGCGCCAAGGGCGGCGATCATGTCCATATTGATTTTACTTTGTTGTACCCGGATCTTCAGCCCTTTGAGGTCGTCGATGCTGTTTAAAGGCTTGCGGGCATAGAAGCTGCGCGCACCAGAATCATAGTAAGCAAGGCCCTTCATTTTCGATTTCTCAAGACTGTCAAGCAGTTTATTCCCAGCATCGCCTTGGAGAAACTTCCATAAATGTGTATCATTATCGAAAATGTAGGGCAAGGAAAGAACGCCGAAGTTCTTATTGAATTCTGCCAACGGCGAGGCGTTGACGCGGGTAAGTTCGATGGCGCCGAGCTGTACTTGTTCAATGACGGCCTTTTCCTCACCTAACTGACCGGAAGGAAATACTTCAATCTTAATGCGGCCGTTGGTGCGTTCATACACGAGTTCGGCAAACTTTTTATCCCCCATGGTAGTGGGATAATCGGGCGGATGAGTTTCAGCCAAGCGCCAGGTGTATTTGGCTCCTTCCGTTTTCTTGTCGCCTTGGGAACCGCTTTTGGAACCACACCCGCTGACAAGCAGCGAACCGGCGACAAACAGGGACAGAGCAGCCACTAGAAGTTTTTTGCCTTTCATGTATTTCATCTCCTTCGGTAAATATTACGGGAGAGTATCCCCTAGGGACACGGTTATTTAAACAGACTGGGCAACCAGAGCGACAGCTGCGGCACATAGGTGACCAGCATCAGCACAACAATCATGCTATAGAAGAAGGGCAGCATTGCTTTCGTCCCTTGTTCGACGGAAATTTTGCCGATGGCGCAGCCGACGAACAGGACGGTACCGACCGGCGGGGTAAGCAGGCCCATGCCGGAGTTTAGGATCATGAGAATACCGAACTGGATGGGATCCATCCCCAGCTTAGTAACAACCGGCAAGAGAACAGGCGATAAGATGAGAATCATGGGCGCCATGTCCATGGGGCCGCCTAAGAGGAGCAGCAGGATGTTGATCATCAGCAGGATGACAAAAGGACTGTCAGAAACACTGAGGAAAACCTGGGTAATAAGGTCGGGCAGTTTGAGGTAGGCCATAATCCAACCGAAGGCGTTGGACGCGGCAATCAGGAAGTACACCATGAGCACGATACGAAAAGTGCGTTTGAGAACAGGCCACATGCGGCTGAGCGGCACTTCCCGGTAAATGCCGAAGGCGAGGATAAAAGCGTAGGTTGCAGCAAGGGCGCCGGATTCGGTGGCCGTAAACCAGCCGGAAATGATGCCGCCAAGGATAATGACCGCCGGGGTCATGGAGGCAAGACCGTGCAGCAGAATGCCAGGAATTTCACTGCGCGGCACTGGGTCGCTCTTTTGGTAGCCCCGTTTTATGGCAATGATGTAACCGGTAATCATCAGGGAGGCCAGCAGAACCAGCCCGGGAATAATGCCGGCGAGGAACAGGGCTTTAATCGACAAGCCGCCGACGGCAATAGAATATAAGACCAGGTTATGGCTGGGCGGCACGACAACACCCTGAATTGCCGACGAGATGGTGACGCCAACGGCATAGTCGGCATCATAGCCTTTCTTTTTCATCATGGGGATCATAACCGAACCGACCGAGGAAGCATCGGCCACGGCCGACCCGGAAATATTGCCGAAGAACATACAGGCGACGCTGTTGACCAGCGCCAAGCCGCCGCGCACCCGGCCGACCAGGAGGTTGGCCATATTGACAAGGCGCACCGCCAGCCCGCCTTCGCCCATGATTTGACCAGTAAGAATGAAGAAAGGAATGGCCAGCAGCGAAAAGCTGCTAATACCCTGAATCATTTGCTGACCGACGACCGGCAGCGGGATGTCCAGGTAGAGAACGGTAAGCATCGTCGAACCGACAAGCGTCAGAGCGATCGGAAACCGCAGCAGCATCAGCACGACAAAGCTGACGCCTAAGATGGTAATCGCAATGCTTTGATCCATTATTCCGCTCCTTCCTCTAAACCTTGGTGGCGTTTGGTATCCACCCCGAAAAATTGGAGGGCGGAATAGGCACAAACCATAAACCCGGTCACCGGCATAACGGCATACAGGGTACTATTAGGCAGCTTAGTGGCCGCCAGGGTAGAATCATGCATAAGGACGGTAAAATCCCAGCCCTGAATAATTAAATAAAGACCAAAAGCAAATGTACTAAGTTGGATCAGTTTGTCCAGCCCTTTGTTAAACCATTTGGGGAACAAGCCGGTAATGGTATCCATGGCCAAATGCAGGCCCTCGCGAAAACCAATCGCCATGCCCATGAAGGCGAACCAGACTAACAGCAGCAGCGTTACTTCTTCCGACCAGAAGAATACAAAGTTAAACAGCTTGCGCGTAAAAACCGTCATGGTGACAATGAGGATCATGGACAACAAGGCCAGCAGCGCAAACGTTTCCAGCGCCGTGTCCAGAGCCAGCGCGATCCGGCGTAACAGTTGCACCCCATCTCCCCCTTTGCGTTAGATTTTTCATACTTATTGTAATAGCATGGCGTCGAAACTTGTCAGTATATTTTTTTATAAGATTTTGTGTTATTTTTAGATTACTCGTCCCACGGTGAAGAATTCGGTACCGAATGCTACAACAAAAACCAGCAGCACCCCGGCCACAACCAAGGCACTGCTGGACTTCATTATTTACGCGCTTTATCAATGGCTTCAAGCACTTCTTTGTATTCGGGGCCGTATTTGTCGATAACCGGTTTAACGGCCGCCTGCCAGGGCTTAACATCGGTAACTTCGGTGATGGTTACCCCGGCGGCGCGCAACTTGGCTTCGGACTCTTTTTCGAATTTATCCCACAGTTCGCGCTGGGTCTTAACCGAATCAAGCGCGGCCTGCTTTATGATTTTCTTGTCTTCGTCCGACAGTTTATCCCAGACAGCCTTGCTCACCAGCAGCACTTCGGGTACCCGCTGGTGCTTGTCAAGGAGATAATATTTGGCCACTTGGTAGTGATTTGAAGAGTAGTAGCTGGGGTAGTTGTTTTCCGCGCCGTCAATTACGCCGGTCTGCAGGGCGCTGAACACTTCGCCGTAGGGCATCGGCGTGGCGCTGGCGCCAAGGGCGCTGATCATATCCATGTTGATTTTACTTTGCTGGACACGGATTTTTAGACCCTTAAGGTCGTCAAGGCTCTTAATGGGCTTGCGAGCATAGAAGCTACGGGAACCGGAGCTGTAGTAGGCCAACCCCTTCATTTTGGATGTCTCCAAGCCATCCAACATCTTGTTGCCCATGTCGCTGGTTAAGAACTTCCACATATGTTCGTCACTGTCAAAAATGTACGGCAGCGACAGTACGCCAAGCTGTTTGTTGAACTCGGCCAGCGGCGATGCACTTACGCGGGTAAACTCAATGGCGCCTAATTGTACCTGTTCGATGACAGCCTTTTCTTCACCCAATTGGCCGGAAGGGAATACTTCGATTTTAATGCGGCCGTTGGTCCGCTCATAGACCAGTTCGGCAAATTTTTTGTCGCCCATTGTAGTGGGATAATCAGGCGGATGTGTTTCGGCCAGCCGGAAGGTATACTTGGCGCCTTCTTTTTTCTCGCCTGTCGTCTTGGCGCCTCCACCGCAGCCCGTAACCAAGACCGCGCCGGCTACCAGGAGCGACAGCGCCGCGGCAAACAGTTTCTTACCCCTCATTATGTAAAATCCCCCTCCTAAAATTTTTCAGGCATTCCGCCTGCGCCAACAGGCGGAAAAACCCCGTCCAATTTCATTGTACGGGGTTCCCTCTTTTCCAATAATAAAGTTTTTTTAGAAAATTTTGTGTTTTATTTAGGAAGATATTGACTATTGTCACGAATTAGTTTACCTTTTCCCAGGTAGTCCGGTCGGCAAAGAAGGGAGGGTTTTTTATGGTATTTAGGCATTCCGTGTATCCGGCGTGCTGAGCACATATACTTTGACCTTCTGGATGCCAAAATCTTCAGCTTGTTTCACTGATGGCAAGGCAATATCAATGCGGTTGCCCTTAATCGCTCCGCCGGTATCTTCAGCTACAGCATATTGGCCGGTACCGTCAGGAAACTGAATATACACCCGCGAGCCCAGCGGAATAATGTCGGGGTCAACGGCAATGACACCTGGCCGAACTTTGGTGCCCAAGTAGGTCTTATCTCCCCACTGCTCGTTGTCGTGAGGTCCTGGCGCATACGCTGTCGCGACAATATCCAAAACCTGTTGAAAGTCTTTCGGCGCTTTTTGGCGAGCCGTCACTTGCTTTTTATTGTCTTGCCTATCTTGGTCGGCAGCCTGTGTTTTGGCTTGCTCATTTTGGTCTTGCCTGCTTGGGTCGGCAGCCTGCGTTTTAGCTTGTTCATTTGAGTCTTGTTCCGGCTGTTGCTGCCCTTTCGTCTGTTCACTAACTTGCCGGTTAATGATGGCTTTGTCTGCTACCATTTTGCCACGTACAACCCGCATTCGCTTAGCCTTCCCATTAGGCTGGACAGCAATAGGCATTTTACTGGCATTAGGGTTGACCTCAACGGGGTTTTTTTCCTGATCCTGGCCAACTTGTTGCGCCGTAACCGGGGCGCCGGCATTAGGATTAGCGGCAGCGTGGGCGGTTGCGGCAGGAAGTCCCGGCAACATCGCCGACGTAATAACTGCAGCTCCGGCGAGTGCGGCCGCCAGGCGACGAAATCTGCGCTTAAGACGCTTGATACGTTTGCGGTGGCCTGTATGTTTCATGGTAATATCCTCCCTTGGCATTCTGATTCTAGTTTGGCGCTAAATTGTCATGATAATACAAAAACGGCCCAAAAGGATATATAAATAAAAAAGCCATCTGTCAACCGGCAGATGGGCGAAAAAAGATAGCTATTTTGTGAATAGCAAAAGAGCACCTTGGGCAAGGTGCTCTTTTGGTGTAACCGGCGTCTACCTATCCTCCCAGGCCGTCTCCAGCCAAGTACTTTCGGCGTTTACGGGCTTAACTTCTGTGTTCGGTATGGGAACAGGTGGATCCCCGTAGCTATCGACACCGGATTATCTCGCCTGTCGACTTTCGACATTCGAGCTTCGACTATTTTTTGAAGGATTGATCCTTCAAAACTGCACAGAAGATTACTAAGCTATGCACTTTAGCTTTCTCCGTCAAACGTCCAATGTCCAACGGCTATTGTCTTTTAGGTCAAGCCCTCGGCCGATTAGTACCAGTCCGCTCAAGCGGTTGCCCGCCTTACACTCCTGGCCTATCTACCTTGTCTTCTACAAGGGGCCTTACCAACTTCCGTTGTGAGAGACCTCATCTTAAGGCCGGTTTCACGCTTAGATGCTTTCAGCGTTTATCCGTTCCGGACGTAGCTACCCAGCTGTACACCTGGCGGTATAACTGGTACACCATTGGTCCGTCCACTCCGGTCCTCTCGTACTAGGAGCAGCTCCTCTCAAGTCTCTTGCGCCCGCGATGGATAGGGACCGAACTGTCTCACGACGTTCTGAACCCAGCTCACGTACCACTTTAATGGGCGAACAGCCCAACCCTTGGGACCTACTTCAGCCCCAGGATGTGATGAGCCGACATCGAGGTGCCAAACCTCCCCGTCGATATGGACTCTTGGGGGAGATTAGCCTGTTATCCCCAGGGTAGCTTTTATCCGTTGAGCGATGGCCCTTCCACTCGGTACCACCGGATCACTAAGCCCGACTTTCGTCCCTGCTCGACCTGTCCGTCTCGCAGTCAAGCTCCCTTCTGCCTTTACACTCTCCGCGCGATTTCCATCCGCGCTGAGGGAACCTTTGGGCGCCTCCGTTACTCTTTCGGAGGCGACCGCCCCAGTCAAACTGCCCGCCTGACACTGTCCTGAGGTTCGTTACTCCTCCAGTTAGAACTCCAGTAAACCAAGGGTGGTATCCCAACGTCGACTCCACACGAGCTTGCGCCCTTGCTTCTTAGTCTCCCACCTATCCTGTACATGCTTTACCAAAATCCAATGTCAGGTTGCAGTAAAGCTCCATGGGGTCTTTCTGTCCAGTCGCGGGTAACCTGCATCTTCACAGGTATTTCAATTTCACCGGGTCCCTCGTTGAGACAGTGCCCAAGTCGTTACACCTTTCGTGCGGGTCGGAACTTACCCGACAAGGAATTTCGCTACCTTAGGACCGTTATAGTTACGGCCGCCGTTCAC